>NZ_JANZKV010000205.1:3891-55880 GCF_025060895.1 Stieleria sedimenti
GTATTGGGCTAAAGCCGCCCGTTTCGCTGCTCCGCAGCGAAACGGAGATCACCAGAAAGCGATCGATCAGGCCGTGTGGATGGCGCGTTTGTCGACGGCCAATGCGGCTTCGTGCATCGCTTCGGCCAAGGTCGGGTGGGCGTGGCAGGTTCGGGCGATGTCTTCGCTGCTGGCACCGTACTCCATCGCCGCGGCGGCTTCGGCGATCATGTCGCCGGCTCGGGCGCCGATGATGTGGACGCCCAAGACGCGGTCGGTCGTGGCATCGGCCAGGATTTTGACGCGGCCGTCGGGCTCGCCCAGGGTTCGGGCGCGGCCGTTGGCGCCGAAGGGGCAGACGCCCTTGTTGTAGGCGACGCCGGCTTCCTTGAGTTCGTCTTCCATCTTTCCGACGCTGGCGATCTCCGGATGCGTGTACACGATCGCGGGGATGACGTCATAGTTCAGATGGGTTTTCATGCCGGCCATTCGCTCGACGCACACGACCGCTTCTTCCATCGCTTTGTGGGCGAGCATGGCGCCGCCGATGCAGTCGCCGGTGGCGAACACGTTTTCGACGGAGGTTTCAAAGTTTTCATTGACGGGGATGAAGCCGTGGCGGTCGGTTTCCAGGCCGATCGATTCCAACCCGATCGAATCGGTTGCGGGACGTCTGCCGGTGGCCAGCAAGACACGGTCGCACGTGATCGGGTCGCCGTCTTTGACCTCGACGACGCACTTGTCGCCCTTGACACGTGCCGACTGGACGAAGGTTTTCAGCTGGAACTTGAAACCCTGTTTCTTGAAGGTGCGGAGCGCGATGCTCGCCAATTCGGAATCGATGCCGGGGAAAATCCGATCAAAGGCTTCCAGCACGGTGACTTGGCTGCCGAGTCGATTCCAGACACTACCGAGTTCCATGCCGATGTAACCGCCGCCGATGACGACCAGATGTTCGGGAACTTCGGGAAAGCTGAGCGCGGTGGTGCTGTTGCCGATGCGGTCGCCGTCTTCTTCGACGCCCCGCAAGGTGGCCGGGACGCTACCGGGGCAGAGCAGGATCCGGTCGGCTTCGATCACGACCGGTTCCTCGCCCTGGACCACGATCGAATTGAGATCGCGCAGTTTGCCGCGTCCGTGGTAGGGCGTCACCTTCTGCTTTTTGAACAGCATGTCGATCCCGCCGGTCAGCGTATCGACGATCTTCGTTTTGCGATCCATCATCGCGGCGAGGTCGAGGTCGAGCGAGCCGATTTTCAGTCCATGCTCTTTGAAACGGTGCTTGGCCTCTTCGTACAAATGGCTCGATTCCAGCAGCGCCTTGCTAGGAATGCAACCGACGCGCACGCACGTCCCGCCGAATTGAGCATTTTCATCGATGCACGCGGTGTCAAATCCCAGCTGTGCGGCGCGAATGGCGGCGACGTAACCGGCCGGGCCACCGCCGAGGACAACTAATTCGTGTCGGACCGTCTTCATGAGCTTGCGTTGTAAAAGGGTTGCTTGCGTAAAAGGGTTGCTTGCGGAGATTTGCCGAAAAGAAGCTGACCAAAACTTGCAGTGCACTACCATAGGCGGCCGAGGATTCTTGGTAAATCACGGGGTTGTCCTGGAGCGGCCGACGGGGACAATTCTGGCGTGGTTGATTTCCCCCAAGCCCGCCGCCAACGCAACGGGGCGATGGCCCGACGCGATGTCCCCCCTCCAGGCGTTCCCAACCCTTGCCCAAAAAACGCATCCGAAAATATGCCGGTCCGGTGCTCGCGATTGCGTTGTTCGCATTGGCGGTGCGGTTGCTGATCCGCGAAGCCCATCAGATCACGTGGGATGAATTCGTTCGCGGATTGACCGGTGTGCCCGCCAGCCAGATCGTGATCGCGGCGTTCTTGATCGCGCTCAACTACGGGTTGCTGATCGCCTATGACATTTTGGCGCTGCGCTATGTCGCACGCTCGCTGCCGCTGCGACGAATCGCCCTGGTCTCGATCGCCGGTTTCTCGCTCGGCAATAACCTGGGCACGCTGTTGGCGGCCGCGCCGATTCGGTTTCGGTTTTACTCCCAGTGGGGACTGCCAGCGGGCCAGATCGTCGCGTTGATCTCGGTGGTCGGGCTGACGTTCTGGAGCGGGTGGTGGTTTCTCGGTGGGCTGGTACTGATCTGGGTGCCCATCCAACTCCCCCCGGATGTGACGCTGCCGTTCGCGACGCAAACGCTGGGCGTCGTGCTAATCTCGCTGGCGATCCTTTATTCGCTGGTCTGCTTTCTGTGGCGAAAACCCTGGCCGATCGGCGAACTGCATCTTCGTCCGCCGCGACCGGGATTGATGTTCGTCCAAGCGTCGGTGGCGGCGGTCGATTTGCTGATCTCCGCGACCGCGTTGTACCTGGTCTTGCCCGGTGATTCGGTGGTCCCGTTTGCTCAAGTGCTGGCCGCCTACCTGGTGGCGATCGGCGTCGCGATGATGACGCAGGTGCCGGGGGGATTGGGCGTGCTGGAAGTCATTTTGTTGACGCTGCTCAAGGGGACCGTCGGCGACACCGTCTTGGCGTCGGTGCTGATTTTCCGTGTGCTTTACTACTGGTTGCCGTTGCTGGCCGGCATGATCGCCCTGGTCGGTTATGAAATTTTCAGCGGGGCGGTCGCCGCCCGCGAGGCAACGGGAATCGTCATCGATCCGGAACGTGTCGTCGCCCCCGCCGTGCCGGTGGACTCAACACACACCGTCGACTCCGGGCGGCGGTCGGAGTCAGGGGACAGCGGTCATTCACCAGGCAGCACCGCTGCAGTCGACCGCGGCGACTCGGGGGGCATCGGCGACCAAGAAATCCTGCTGCCCGAGTTCCAGGATGACAACAAGCCGGCCGACGGCTGAGAGCTGATCGGCGATCCTAGCTGATCGGCTATACTGAAGGGGTCGATTTTCCTTCCACCTCCCCCCGCCGGTCATGACTGTTTCGATGACGTGTTCGTCTTCCGCTGGCTTGTTGTCCCCGCTGCGTCGGCTGACCCTGTGCGTTCTGGTCTGTGCCGCGGGCGCCCTGGCCTGTGCCGCGGGCGCGTCGATCGCGGCCGACGCCCAACCGCTTGAACCATCCGGCTCTGGTCAGGCCGACATCCATCGCGTTGACTTCAATCGTGACGTGCGGCCGATTCTCGCCAAGCACTGTTTCACTTGTCACGGACCGGATGAAGGCACGCGCGAGGCGGATCTACGCTTGGACACCCAAGCCGGTGCGCGGCAAGATCTGGGTGGTTACCAGGCAATCAAACCCGGTGCGGTCGAGGAGAGCGAACTGATTCTACGCGTGACCAGTGACGACGAGGACCTGCGGATGCCGCCGGCGGACGGGCACCCGCCGCTGGACGAGACCGAGATCGCGACGCTCCGCCGGTGGATCCATTCGGGCGGCGAGTACGAGGTGCATTGGTCGTTTCAGGCGACGACCGAACCGTCGCTGCCGGCGGTTCAAAATCCCGGCTGGTGCCGTGGTCCGATCGATCGCTTTGTGCTTCATCGGATGGAACAGAACGGGTTGTCGCCGAATGCCGAGGCCGATCCCGTCTCGCTGATTCGTCGCGTTTATTTGGACTTGCTGGGGACCACCCCGACGCCGGAGGAGGTCGATCGGTTTGTCGCCAGCGACCGCCCCGATGCCTACGAAGCACTGGTCGATCGCTTACTTGCCTCGCCGGAGTACGGCGAACGGTTTGCCCGATCTTGGTTGGATCTGGCCCGTTACAGCGACACCAATGGTTACGAAAAAGATCGGCCACGCACGATCTGGCCCTATCGAAATTGGGTGATCGATGCACTCAATGCCGACAAGCCGTATGACGCGTTTTCGATCGAACAGCTGGCCGGGGACATGCTTGCCGATGCCACCCGGTCGCAGCGTATCGCGACGGGATTTCATCGCAACACCATGCTCAATGAAGAGGGTGGCATCGATCCGCTGGAGTATCGGTTTTATGCCATGGTCGATCGCGTCGCCACGACCGGAACCGTTTGGATGGGACTGACGACCGGATGCGCCCAGTGTCACACGCATAAATACGATCCACTGACGCACACGGATTATTACGCGTTGATGGCGCTGATGGACAATGCCGATGAACCGGAGCTCAACGCGGATCCCCCGGCGGTGATCGAGCAACGTGTATCGATCCAGCAGCAGATCGCGGCGACGGAGAAAGACATCGTCGATCGCGTGCTGTTGGCCGATGACGGCGACACGACGCTTCAGGCCGCGTGGGCGGACTGGCAAGCCGAGCGTCGGGAGCAGCTTTCGGATTGGCGGACGGTCGCGCCGGATCGAATGGAATCGACGATGCCCACGCTGGCGGTCCTGGACGACGGATCGGTGCTGGCCTCGGGCGACGCAACCAAACGCGACGTGTATTCACTGACGATGCCGGCCATCGATTCTGACAAACCGATCACGGCGATTCGCATCGAAGCGTTGTCGCACCCGACGCTACCGGCCAAAGGACCGGGACTCGCCTTCTACGAAGGTCGACGCGGTGATTTCTTTCTCAGCGAACTGGAGATGTCGAGCGGAGAAACCCCCGTGGCACTCGCCGTCGGCACGACGTCCGTCCCGAACGCCAAACCGGGCAACGGAAAAACCTTTCCGGGCAATCTGTTTGACGCTGACGGCTCAACCGGTTGGTCGATCCCCGGTGACGCCGGCCAAACCCACCGTCTGGTCATCCCCCTGGATCCGCCGACGCGGCTGGACCAGGCCTGGTCGCTGGAGATGCTCTTCGAGCGTCATTATGTCGCCGGACTGGGACGCTTTCGGATCGACGTGACGACCGATGAGCAACCCCAAGCGATGCAGATTTCCAGCGATCTGCAACGTCAATGGCTCGCATCCAAGACGTCGGGCCGGATGTCACCGGAATTGAAACAGGACTTGGCCCTGGAATTCTTACGGGGGGCCGACGAGATGGCCGAGCATCGTAAGCCGATCGACCGCTTGCGGAACCAGCTCCCCGATGATGTTCGCACGTTGGTGATGCAGGAGCGGCCAGAGACCAATCGACGCGTGACCCGGCGACGTCATCGCGGCGAGTATTTGCAGCCCAAGGAATCGGTTGACGCAGCAGTGCCGGAGTTCTTTGCGACCGGTCCCGAAGACGGGCCGAGTGATCGGCTGGAATTGGCGCAATGGTTGGTCAGCGATGCAAACCCGCTGGTCGGACGCGTGACGGCAAACCGTGCTTGGCGTGAATTTTTCGGCACGGGCATCGTGCGGACCGCCGGTGATTTCGGCACGCAAAGTGAGCCGCCCTCGCACCCCCAGTTGCTCGACTACCTGGACGTCCGACTGCGCGACACGTCGGCCGACGGGATCCGCTGGTCAATCAAGCGTCTGCACCGGGAAATCGTGCTCTCGGCGACCTACCGCCAATCGATCGGCACGCCCCCATCGGCGGACCCCGACAACCGGCTGCTGTCGGTGTTTCCCTATCGCCGGTATGACGCCGAACGGATTCGAGACGCGTTTCTTTCCGGTTCGAGGCTGCTGTCCAGGCAGATCGGCGGTCCGAGTGTTTATCCGCCACAGCCCGAGTCGGTCGTTCAAATGGCCTACGGCAACACGGCCTGGCCGACATCGACAGGGGCCGACCGCTATCGACGTTCGCTGTACACCTACAGCAAACGCACCGCTCCCTTTGCCGCGTACACGACGTTCGACGCCCCCTCGGGAGAATTGTGCATCGCCCGACGCGATCGCAGCACAACGCCGCTGCAAGCGTTGACTCTGCTCAATGATCAGATGTACTTGGAAATCGCCGAGGGGTTTGCCGACGCTGCGGTTCGCGATGCGGGACGGTCCGGCAGCGAAGCGGAGCCGCGTGACATCGCCCGACGCCTATTCCGCCTTGTCCTGGTCCGTCAGCCCGGCGACGGCGAACTGGACGCGATCCTGACGTTTTTCCGAAGCCAATCCGAACACGAGCGACCCTGGATGCTGGTCGCCCGCGCGCTGATGAACACCGACGAAGCCATCACGACACCATGAACCTAAAAGAACTCACACGCCGGCAACTGTTCGGCGCCTGCGGAATCGGGCTGGGAAAAATCTCCCTGGCATCGCTGCTGTCACGCGACGTGTCCGCTGCGGATTCCCCCACAGCCCCGTTTGCGTCGGGCGGGCTGCACCACCCGGCGAAGATCAAACGGGTGATTTACTTGTTCATGGCCGGTGCGCCCAGCCAGTTGGACTTGTTCGATCACAAACCCAAATTGGTCGAACTGGAAGGGAAACCGATCCCACCGTCGGTGATCGCCGGACAACGCTACGCGTTTATCCAGCCCGGGGCAGCCGTGTTGTCGCCCCGCTTCAAATTTAACCGCTACGGCCAATCGGGAGCCCAGATCGCCGAACCGTTGCCGCACCTGGGCGAGATCGCCGACGACGTCGCGTTCATCCGCAGCGTGCACACCGACCAATTCAATCACGCACCGGCACAGATTTTCGTCAACACCGGCAGCCCCATCCCCGGGCGGCCCGCGATGGGGTCCTGGCTGACCTACGGGTTGGGCAGCGACGCCGACGACCTGCCCGGTTTTGTGGTCTTGAAAAGCGGCGGAAACCTGTCCGGCGGGGCGGCGATGTGGAGCAACGGATTTCTGCCCGGCGAACACCAGGGCGTGCCGTTTCGAACCAGCGGCGATCCGATTCTGCACGTGGCCAACCCCGCGGGGGTCAGTCGCCAGACCCAGCGTGCGACGTTGGATCTGGTCAGCGATTTGAACCGTCGCCGCATGGAGTCCCTGGCCGTCGATGGGATTCGTTCGCGGATCGAGTCCTATGAAATGGCGTACCGGATGCAGACACGAGCGCCGGAGTTGATGGACTTTTCCGGCGAGTCGGACGACACGCTTGCGATGTATGGCACCAAGCGAGAGGACACCGGTTCCTTCGCCAAAAATTGCCTGCTCGCCCGCCGATTGGCCGAACGCGGTGTCCGATTCATCCAGCTGTACCACTCCGGTTGGGACCATCACAGCAATGTCGAAGGCGGGTTGAAAAATCAATGCAAGGCAACCGACCAGGGGTGCGCCGCGTTGGTCAAGGACCTGAAGCAGCGTGGGATGCTCGATGAGACGCTGGTGGTCTGGGGCGGCGAGTTCGGACGCACACCGATGGTGGAAGCCAGCGCCGCGCTGGGACGATCACTCGGTCGCGACCATCACCCCCAAGCCTTCACGATGTGGATGGCCGGCGGTGGTGTGCGAGCCGGACAAACGATTGGCAAAACCGACGACCTGGGATTCCATCCGGTCGAAGATGCCGTTCACGTCCATGACATCCAGGCGACCATCCTGCACCAACTGGGCATCGACCACGAGCGATTGACGTTCACCTTTGCCGGTCGCCCGTTCCGACTGACCGACGTGCACGGATCGGTGATCAAGAAACTGGTCGGGTGAAGGCATAAAAAAAGCCCGATGCCGCGGCAAAGCAGCATCGGGCCTGATGTTTAGGCTCGTAAAGGTTCGAGCTTAGATGTTGGTGTCTGCGTCCGGAGTCGGAGCAGGCGGTGCATCGCTGGCGCTTGCTTCAGCCGCAGCAGGTGCAGCTTCGACAGCCGGTGCTTCCATGATGACGCCGCCATCGCATGCGGCACACGGTGCTGCAGTCATAACAGCTCCGCCACAGGCGTTGCAGGGTGCCGGTGCTCCACAGCATGGAGTCGGTGCGGGTGCACAGCAAGGAGTCGGTGCGGGTGCACAGCAAGGTGCCGGTTCCGGAGCACAGCAAGGTGCCGGTTCCGGAGCACAGCAAGGTGCCGGTTCGCAGCAGGTGGGCTCGGGAGCACAGCAGCTCTTACGGGCCTTCAGCTTTGCACACAGACGTGCGAACAGCTTCGGACGGCTGGCGCCACCACAAGCGGGTGCTGGTTCGCAGCAAACCGGTGCCGGCTCGCAGCAGACAGGTGCCGGCTCGCAGCAGACAGGTTCCGGAGCGCAGCAATCTGCACTACGGGACTTGAGCTTGGCCAACAGTCCTCCACCACACGCATTCTTCGCGTGCAGCTTCGAGAACAGTCCACCACCACAGTTGCCAGCGTAAGCCGACGATTCATTCATGGCGAGAGCCGCACCCACCAAAAGTGCAAACGCGGCAATCCCGCTGACCACATTCCGATTCATTGTTTTCTCCCAAGTGTTTCGGATTTTTTGGTGCGATCCTCTACGCACACTTTTTCAAATCAGAAGCCATATCCAGGCTCCCCCGTTGGTTCCAGCGTCGGTGACCATCACCGAAACTTCCGAACACGCAAGATAGGTGCTTTGCGGAATGTTTGCGGACCACGTGATTTCGTGGATAAAGTAACTTTGGCGAGACCCGTGTCAATCGCACCAACCCCCGAAACAGGACAGAAAATCTGTCGTGGAGGTTGCCCGACGAGGTCGCCCGGGTTTTAGGCCCGCCGGCTTCGGATTCGCGAAAAAGCCAAGAAAACCGGCGTATCACGAGCTTATCCGCGACCTAGAACACCAATAGACACCACCCTTTCGAGTGGCGTGTAGGTCAATTTGTCACGCCATGTCTTGAGCGAAAGGGTGCAAATAGTGGCAAGAAAAGATTGCCTATTTTTCCCAAAGTGGGCGGTTCAAGTTCCGATTTTGCGCTTTCGGTGGTCCGCTTAGCGATTGACAGGCCCCTCCGCCTGTTCCAACGCGGCCAACCGAGCCGCCATTTCGTCTCCGTTTTCGAAATCGAATTCCAACGGTTCCCTGCCGTCGCCCTGGTCGATGACGAATCCGCTGACCCGCCAGCCCTCGGTTTCTTTGCGGAGCGTCCAGACGACTTCGTATTGGAAGTCTTCCCCGGAATCACTCGGCTCGGTCAGGAGCGTTTGCACCCAAACGGCCCGCTCTTGGTCGGGGACCGGAAAGGCTTGGCGGACTTCGAATCGGGTGTCGGGTGAGCCGGGGAATTGAAACGGGCGGCCGATTCGCGTCAGTTCTTGTTGGGCGAGTTTGGTCAGCAGTTCGTTCGAACTGGCCTCTTGTCCGCCCCGACGGACGCGGTCGAGCAACTGGCTGACGACCTCGGCCGGCTGCGTTTGGCCCGAATCTGCAGCGATCTGGGTTTCGGGAACGGAGCGCTGCGAGTCGGCGACGTCGGTTGACTGGCTTCCGCAACCGGCCGCCAACGACGCGAAGGCTAACACGGCCAAGATCCGCAACGGGTTTGCGAATAAGCTCCGCACGCAGGCCCAGTCGCTCTGCCATCGAATTTGGCGAGTTTGGAGGGTGGAAGGGGGCGGGCAAACGTTTGTTTTCCGTGCGGTCGGGTTGGAGGCTTCCATATCGCGATTTTACAATCCAAAGAATGCAGGGATTTTGTCCGTCGACGTTGTGACCTTGGTGCGTCAACACCGCCTGTCTGCCTTGGGTACCAATCGGGCGTCCCGGGCGTCAACATCGAATCGGGCGGCAGACTCACTCCAAGGGCATTGGTCTCGACACAAGTCGCAAGAGTCGAAGTCACCCTCCCTGCCAGGGAGGGTGACTTAAGATGTCTAGATACCTATGCTCCAAGGGGGCGTCCCCGCATCGCAATCGACTCGGCTATCGCTGGGAAAGACTTTCCCGCAAAATGCAGCACCGAGCATATCAAGACCGGTTCGCCGGGCGGCAGACAGTGACCGCCACGCGGCGAATTCTCCCGAGCCGCTCCCCCCCAACACGGCCGTCAGACGCATTCGTTTGACGATCCATCCCACGTCAACGCGATCAAACATGGCCTCCAGCGCAAACGTTATCCAAGTCGATGCCGAACGCATTGATCTGAAGAACAGGTCTCTTGCCGCATTCCTAGCTTGGCTGGTCCCCGGTGCGGGGCATTTCTACCAAGGCCGACACACCAAGGGCAGTCTGTATTTGGTCTGCATCTTGACCACCTGGATGCTGGGATTTGCGCTCGGCGGCGGCCATGTGGTCTATGCGTCCTGGCAACCCGGTGACCGGCGTTGGCACTACATTTTGCAAGCCGGCGTGGGTGCGGCGGCGTTGCCGGCACTGATCCAAGGCAACCGCATGCGCAAGATGACCGACAAGGGCGTCACATCAAGGTCTTACGAACCGATGTGGGGCGGGTTCATGGCGCCGCCCCATCGACCGGTCATCGAAGATCGCACCGATGAGGTTTCTGCGTGGTATGCGACGTACGGTGCGGGATATGAAATGGGCACCTGGTACACGATGATCGCCGGTCTGTTAAACATTTTGGTGATCTACGACGCCTATGCCGGACCCTTGGCGGTGCCGATCAGCGGACGCAAAAAGAAAGACGACGACTCGGATTCGGAACAACAGGCTGCGGGCGAATCCGACAGCGGAGCCCCCGCGGCAACCAGCGAACCCACCCCTGAGGCCAAGGCATGATTTCGATCTCTCCGACCTACTTGATGTATTATGTCCCGTTGATCATCTCGATCTCCTTGGTCTTCGGCGCGACACGTCATGAGGACACCCAGACGATCCTCAAGCACGCGTTCTATACGGCTCGTTGGATCACCGGTTTCATGGCGATCATTTTTGTCATCCTCTTACTGATCAACTGGATGGTTTAGTGCGCGTATTGACGTTGGGTGCGGGAACCGTCGGACATTGGATCGCGGACATGTTGTGTCGGCGTCGGCATGATGTGACCGTGATCGACATCGATCCTGAACGGGTTCGTCAGATCAACAGCGAACTGGATGTCCGGGCGATCCAAGGCAGTGCGGCTCAAAGCACCGTGTTGTTCCAGGCCGATGTCTGCAGCGCGGACATCTGTTTGGCGGTGACCGGAGACGACGAAGCCAACGTGGTGGCCGCCAGCATGGCCAAAGCCCTCGGCGCCCGACGCAGTCTGGCCCGGGTCTACGCGCCCGCGTTCCGCGATTCCAGCACGTTTGACTACCAGAGTCATTTCGGCATCGACGCGCTGTTAAGCTTGGAACAGCTCAGCGCGTTTGAATTGGCACGTGCGATCCGAAATCCCGACGCGATCCCCTTGGAACACTTCGCCCGCGGGCATCTGGAAGTCTACGAGACGGAAGTGGAAGCGAAATCGCAGGCGACCGATCAGCGGTTGCGTGATCTAAAGATGCCGGGATCGGTGCGGATCGGTTCGATCGAGCGTGAAGGCGATTTGTGGTTGGCCAGCGGCGAAGACGAACTGCACGTCGGCGACCGGGTCAGTTTGATCGGAATGCCTTCGGACGTGAATCGAAGCCGAACGCTGTTCGCCTCGTCGACCAAACGCAGCAAACGCCGTAGCGTGCTGATCGCCGGCGGAGGTGAAATCGGATTTCACATCGCGCGCGCGCTGCCGACCAGCGATTATCGAATCACCTTGCTGGAATACGACGAGGACCGCTGTGAACAGCTGGCCAAACTGCTGCCCAAGTGCACCGTCGTGCACGCCAATGCCAATCGACGCAGTGTGCTCGAAGACGAGGGCGGGGGCTCGGCCGACTACTTCGTCGCCTGCACCGGCAGCGACGAAAGTAACATCATGGCTTGTGTCGAGGCCCGTGAATTGGGGTCACGGCGTGTGATGGCGGTGGTCGGACGCCCCGATTACGCCAACGTGGTTGGAAAACTGGGGATCGATCACGTCGTCAGTGAACGTGATGTCGGTGCCCGTCAGATCCTCGGGTTTCTCAACCAGGGAGCTGTGATCAGCCAGAGCCGATTGCCCAACGGAAAAATTGCGGTGTACGAGTTGGAGGTTGTCGAAGGGGCACGCGTCACCGAAGCCACACTCGCCGATCTGCCCCTGGCCGGCCGCTGCCTGATCACCGCCATCCAACGCGACAGTTTTATCCGCATGCCCACCGCCGGCGATCAATTGCAACCCGGGGACATCGTCGTCGCGCTGATGGACGAACAACACATCACGGACTGCCTGGCCCTGTTCAATCGCTGATCGGGCTTCCGGCCTGTCAAGGGTCGCAACCGATGAGCCTGGAAGCCTCTCTCACGGGATCGACAGGCTGGAAGCCTATCCCGCTTTTCCAACTCACAATGCACGCTGTTGTTTATGTCGCTGCACACCCTTTCTGTTTGCGCCGATGTCGGAGGGACGTTTACGGATTGTCTGGCGGTTTGGACCGACCACTCCGGAGCGTCCCACTCGGGTTGCATCAAAGTGTTGTCGACCGGGCTGATCCGCTGCCGCGTCACGGACGTGCCGGACGAGATGACGGTGCGGATCCAGATCCCCGACGAATTACTCGGTGGGCTGGCCGCCGGCCGGTTGCCCGACGACTTCTTCCGCTCGGCGAAACTCGAATGGCTCGCCGAGGGGATCCATCATCGCGTCGGCGACATCCGCGGCTACGACTCGGCCACCTCAAGGGTAGCGTTGGCAAACGTCGATGGGGAAATCGCCAGCCGGCTTTCACCCGGTGCGATCGTCGAGATCGATTGCCGGCGTGAAGCCCCGGTGCTGGCGACTCATTTACTGACCGGTGTCCCCATCGATGATCCGATGCCCCCGATGACGGCCCGCATCGGGACGACCCGAGGCACCAACGCGCTGCTGACACGCAGCGGCGCGGCGGCCGGACTGGTCGTCACCGAAGGGTTCGGGGACGTCCTGCGAATCGGCGAACAAGATCGCCCCGAGCTGTTCGATCTGGCCTTCGTCAAAGCTCCCCCGCTGGCCGAAAGCACGCTCGAGATCCGGGCCCGGATGGACGCCGACGGCGAAGAGCGGATCGCGATCGATGAAGACGCAATCGCAGCCGGATTGCAGGCCTTGTTCGACGCGGGGATCGAAACCCTGTCGATCTGTTTGATGCACGCTCATCGGAATCCTGCGCACGAGATCGCGGTGGAACAAATCGCGCGGCGTGTCGGGTTTGCAGAAGTCAGCCGGTCCAGCGAAGTGGCTCCGCTGATCAAGTTGGTCGCGCGCGCCGAAACCACCACGCTCGATGCCTATCTCAATCCGATCCTGTCGGCCTATGTCGCGCGCGTCCGCAGGCAATTCGGCGGGTCGACATGTCAGTTGCAATTGATGACCAGCGGCGGAAATCTGGTCGGCCACGACGAGTTTCGCGGGCGGGACAGTGTCCTTTCCGGACCGGCCGGCGGCGTCGTCGGACTCCGCCACGTCGCCCAGACCCATCGGTGCCCGTTGGCGATCGGATTGGACATGGGCGGAACCAGCACCGACGTCAGCCGCTTCGATGGCCAGGTCGGGCGTCGCTATGAAACCCGCATCGCGGACCTGCGGGTGATGACCCCGATGATGGACATTCACACGGTGGCCGCCGGTGGAGGATCGATCTGTGACTTCCAAGGCGGACGCTTGGTGGTCGGTCCGTCCAGCGCCGGCGCGGCTCCGGGACCGGCTTGTTACGGCAGCGGCGGACCGCTGACGGTGACCGATGCGAACGTTCTGCTGGGGCGATTGCGCGTGGATCGATTCCCATTTCCCCTGTTGCCGGCCGCCGCGCGTGAGCGGATCGAGCACGTCGCTTCACGCATGCCCGCACCTCCGGAGGCGATCGAATCGCTCGCCGAAGGGTTCCTGGACATCGCGGTCACCCACATGGCCGAAGCGGTGCGCGCGATCACAACGGCGCGCGGTGTCGATGTCCGTGACCACGCGTTGGTCGGATTCGGCGGTGCCGCCGCGCAACTGATTTGCCGCGTCGCCGATGCGTTGGGCATCCGTCGGATCGTCGATCATCCCCGCGCGAGTGTGTTGAGCGCCGTGGGCATGGGCGTCGCCACCAGCGGACGCATTGAAACGGTCGGGATCTATCGCAGACTCGATCAGGTCAGCGCCGCCGACTTCCAGGCCGCGGCCGATGACCTGATCGCCCAAACGGTCGAGTCGCTGCGACACGACCAACCCAAATCCGTGCAGACGCGTCTGGAATGCGACTGTCGCTACGTGGGCACAGATGCCTCGATTCCGCTGACGATTGAGGATTCACCCGAGCGGATCCTTCAGCCCTTGTCCGATCGGTTTCACCACGAACACCAACATCGATTCGGGTACCGCCGCGACGGCCATCCCATCGAACTGGTCAGTCTGCGGTGCGAAGCGACCGGCGGCCTGTCACCGCATGCCGAGCAATGGTTGGCCGGCGATCCGAGCAAACCCGACAGACAGGATGCCGACGAACAAGATGCGGGTGGATCGCCCCGCCGCGACGATCCGGAAACGACGGCCGTGTTTCATCGGGGTCGCTGGTGCCAATTCAAACTGCTCGATCGCGACCAGCTTTGCCGTGGTCAGACGATCGCTCCGGGCAGCATCGTGGTCAGCGACCAGTCAACGCTGATCGTTGAGCCGAACTGGGAGGGTGTCGTCTGTGACGATGGATCGATCACACTCGCGCTGTGCGAGGCGTCAGTGTCCGAGGAGGATCCCCAAAGCGAAGCGGGTCGAAGTGCCGGCGAAGCGGTGCAGATGGAGATCGTCGCTCGACGGTTGCAGAGTATTGCCGATGCGATGGGAGAAGTGCTGCGTCGCACCGCGGTCAGCGTGAACGTCAAGGAGCGACTCGATTTCAGCTGCGCGGTGTTCCGGGGCGACGGCACGTTGATCGCCAACGCGCCCCATGTCCCCGTGCACTTAGGTGCGATGGGGCACACCGTCCGCGCCTTGGCCGGATTGTTCCCCCAAATGTCCGCCGGCGATTGCTACGTTTCCAACGACCCGTATGCGGGAGGGTCGCACTTGCCCGACGTCACCGTCGTGACACCGGTCTTTTGCAGCGACAGTGGCAGCGACAGTGGCAGCGACAGTGACCAAGCCGCGTCTGACGCCAAGCCGTCATTTTTCGTCGCCAGCCGAGCCCACCATGCGGAGATCGGCGGCAAGACTCCCGGGTCGATGCCACCGATGGCCAACTCGCTTGCCGAAGAAGGCGTTTTGATACGCGGGTTCGCGCTCGTTCGCAACGGGGTGTCACACGAAGACGAACTGGGCAAATTGCTTTCCGGCGGCCCCTATCCCTCGCGCAACGTCGCGGAAAACCTGGCCGATCTGCATGCTCAAATCGCTGCGGGACAGGAAGGCGCCCGAGCCCTGCAACAGATGAGCAAGGAGCTTTCGCTGCGGCACATCGAAACCATGATGGACCGTTTGCTGGACGTTGCGTCGGATTCCGTGGTTCGTTGGATTCGCAGTTTGCCGAAATCGGAAATGCGATTCAACGACACGCTCGACGATGGCACCGCGATCGCGGTCCGGTTGCAGCGTGACGGCGACCGCTTGGTCGTCGATTTTGATGGCACCAGCGGCGTGCACCCCAACGGATACAACGCGACACCATCGATCGTCTGTTCGGCGGTGCTGTACGTGATGCGTTGTTTCTGCGATTCGAATCTTCCACTGTGTGACGGAGTGCTACGTCCGATCGACTTGAGACTGCCGACCGGGTTGTTGTCGCCGCCACGCGATGACGATCCGGCCCGGTGCGCCGCGGTGGTCGCGGGAAACGTCGAAACCAGCCAACGGGTCGTCGATGTGCTGCTCGGCGCGATCGGTTCGACCATGGACTCCGGTCCCGTCTTTCGCTCCGTCGCCGCCAGCCAGGGCACGATGAACAACGTGCTGATCGGGGACGCATCATTCGGATATTACGAGACGATCGGAGGCGGCAGCGGGGCAACGGTCTTCGGTCCGGGCGCCGACGGCGTGCACACACACATGACCAACACACGCATCACCGATCCGGAGGTGCTGGAATCACGCCTGCCGATTCGGTTGGTGGAGTTTTCGATCCGTCGTGGCAGCGGTGGCGTCGGAAAACATCGCGGCGGTGATGGATTGGTGCGTGAGTTTGAATTTTTGCGTCCCTTGACGGTTTCGCTGATCACCAGCCGCCGGACGACCGCGCCGTACGGCGTTTCGGGAGGAGGGGGCGGTTTGTCGGGACGCAACCGGTTGATCCGAACGGGAAGACCGCCGATTGATTTACCCGCCGCGACGACCATCGAAGTCGGTGCGGGCGATCGGCTCCGCATCGAAACGCCCGGCGGTGGCGGCTGGGGAACACCGGTGGCGTAAGCAAGTGGCGTAAGCTTCCAGCTTGCGATCCGGCGTTGCCCTCAACGCCCACCACGTAGCGTCACCGCCTGTTGATTGAATGCGATCACAGTTGAGAACAACCGGCCGGTCAGCGAGTGGCCGCCTACTGGGGCGGGCTGACCACCGTGGCGGCCGCCCCGATCGGCGCCTGGGTGCTCGGATGACTTCCCGCCGCGTCGATCACCGAATGATGTGCCGAGGAGGCGGTGATGGCGACGCAGTTGTTGCGTCCCTTGCGTTTCGCTTCGTACAAACTGGCGTCTGCTTTTTCGAACAGTGCGTTGAAGTTGTCGTGGCGTCCGCGGTCGACCCAGCAAACACCCAGACTGGTTGTGACACACAACTGGTTGCCACCGACGTCGACCTGCAACGTCTCGATCGCATTTCTCAACCGTTCGGCAACGTTTAGCGTGGAGTCGTAATCGCAATTGCCGACCAGCACGACGAATTCTTCTCCGCCGAATCGATACACCGTATCGTACTGTCTGCAGTTTCGTTTCAAACAGGCAGCGACTTCACGCAACACATCGTCACCGGCCGCGTGTCCATACGTGTCGTTGAAGGATTTGAAGTGATCGATGTCCGCGATGATCAATCCGAACGACTGGGACTGCCGACGAAACTGATTGGACAGCTGAAAGACTTCAGCGTCAAAGGCGGATCGATTCTTCAGTTGCGTCAAGCTATCCAGCAGCGCCATTTGCCGAAGCTCGTGTTGCTGTTCCGACATTTCTCGAATCGTGCGTTCCATGCCCAGCGAAATCTGGACCATGGATTCTTTGGCCCGTGTTTCCAGGTCCTTGATCGAATCAAATGCGATCGATTCGAAATTGAAAAGCGTTTCGTAGCCTTTCCATTCGGCGATCATCGCGTCGAAGAGGTCGTCAAACTGCTCGTCTTGAATGCCCAGCATCTCGCCGGCGGCCTTGCGGACTCCAACGATTTCTCGGTCCGCCGGTTCGGCCGACAGCAGCAACTTGCCGACCTGTTGACCGACGCAGAACAGTTTGGAGGGCAGGTCAGAGGAATCGGGGTCGTAGGTTTTTAAAACCTCGATCATTGCGGCCGGAAAGTTCCACTTTTCCAACAGGCAGCTGCCCACCTCATAGCGGTCGGCGCCGCAAATTTCGCGTTCGACGTCGACGCTGAGTTTGTCCAACAGCTCATCCAATTCGAATCGCAGTGCCAATTCATCCGAATAGGCGCTACCGATTCCCATCGCGCCGATGTTGAACACCAGCCCCAACAAGAAGGACTCGTCGGCGTTCTGTTCGGCTTGTTTGGCGATCAGCTTGGCTGCGATCGCCGTCGCCAGCGAACGACGCCAAAACTCTTCATAGGGAAAACCCGATTGTCCCTGCGTGTCCATCAGCGAGAAAGACAACGACAGCAAGCGAAGCGTTCGCATGCCCAACAACGGGATCGCCTGCTGCAAGCTGCCGACGGTCCGGGCCGAAGCGACGATCGGCGAATTGCAATAGTCGATCAATTTGGCCGACAACTTGGGATCGGCACTGATCACTTTGGTGATGTCAGCGATTCTGGCGTCAGGTTGGTTGACCAGGTCCAGAAGCCTAGCGGCAATGGTGGGAGGCGAAGGCATGTTTTCGCCATCAACGATTTTCGCAATGTCTGGGTTCATCGTACTCTTCGTGCTCAGTTCGCAATCCATCAAGGATTCTGCTTCTCGTGTTGCTCGATCGCTGGACCGTCGCGTTGATTTTTCGGTTAACCGCACCACCTCGGGTTCTTCGAGAAACTGTGGGCCGCAATCGGCAGGAGCGACTTGTGCCAAGGTGATGAATGAGGGAACTCCGCCAATTCAGACGGCGCGTCGAGACATCCATCATGCACGACCCAGCCCGGCAGCGGGGGGCAACGGGCACATCCCGTCTCGTTTTCGCGGGCGACCGCTTGGGGCCGGGGACGGGCCACCCCGTGAGGCCACCCCGTGAGGCCGCGCAGCGACCGGTCGTGCGGGGCGCGGGGGGCGTTACACCAAGACCTCGGCGTCGATGGCCACATCGCCCAGATCATCGCGCAGCGTTTCGGCGACCGCTTCGACGCTTCTGTCCACACGCACGTAGAAATTCATTCGCGGTACCGGCCAATCGCGTGTCCCGTCTCGGACGATCGATTCGATGCTGGCGCCTGCCCGTTCGGAGAGCAGTCGGCTGATCGCGTAACGGGTGCCTTGATCGGACGGGGGCGAATTGCAGGAAAACTTGATCCGGCCGTCCCCGAGATCGGTCAACTGCGGATAAAGCGTGTCGAGGACGGGCCTGAGAATCTCTGCCGTGTTATCGACCAACCGTTCATCCGGGTTCTCAAGCCGACTGCAGATCCGCCGTTTGACTTCATCTTCCCAATTCTCATTCGAGACGGCCGTGGCATCAAAGGTGAGCACGTCGACGATCAGATGTCGCTCGTTGGGCGGCAGCGTTTCGCCGTCGGTGGCGTGGCCGGCGGGATCGGGGATTTCGTAAAGATCAGTCGACCGGATGGCGCATCCCATTTCATGCAACGAGCCGGCGACCCGCCAGAACAGCCCCGGAAAGTCCCAGGAATACAGCGTCAATCGGTAGTAGTCTCCGTCACGTTTGAGTTCCACTTTGGGGCGTCCGGTTTGCACGACCGCCGTCAAGGCAAAGATGATCCGGTGGGCGCGTTGCGGATCGAGCGTCTCGGTGCCTTCGTAGGTTTGCCGAAGCGAGTTGTCGACGTGTGGACTGGCCAGCAGCCGGTGGGGCAGCAACGCACCGATCCGCTGGCCGGTGGGGTCAAAGTAGTGATCTTCAAACGATCGGCCGCCGACGCCCAATTCGCCATGCAACAAGTTTTGCGTCAGGTTTTGAATCTTTTGCCATTGCTCCGGTTCCAAGCGAATGCGAGCCACTCCCTGAGGATTGCGAAAATCAAACGCGGCATAAGCAAACAGCGCAAGGGCTCGAATCGTGTCGGCGGAATCGCGCGAATGCAAGCGTTCGATTTCCCGCCGCCAACTTTCCAAGACCTGTGGATGGCTTCCCGCTTCGGCCCACTTGAGCAACTCACGCTTCTTCAATAGCAGAAACTCGATCGTGCGGAGGGTCGGCCCGGAGAGTCCCGGCAGGTTGCTGAGATGCTCGTTGACATAACGCCGAACGGATTCGCCATACATTTGCGGATCATAGCCGGGGGCGCCGGACGGGGCGGCAGACATGTAAACCGTTTGAGGAATCTCGTCGGTCAACAGCGCCAGCCGCAATGCACCACGACCTGAATCGCCGATGTCTTGGTATTGACGCAAGAAATAGGCTTCGTCGCGTGAGGTGACCGCGGACCGCTTCAACGTATCGAGGTACTCCAACCCCTCCAACCGTTGGACCGCCCGAGCCGCTCGCGTCAGGGTCGCCGCCCGATGCCCCGGCTGATAAAGCTGATTGGAAAGCTCTCCGAAACCGGGCAACAGCTTTTCCAAGACCCCGAAGTCGAACCAGTCTTTGATCGCCGGATAGACCGGCCCCGGCGACACCATCAGCTTGATCAGCGCCGGATCCGGACGCAACGATTCGGAGATGTTCTTCCGAGCGGCGCGTTTCACGGCGCGATCGATGGGCAACAAGAATCGCTGTTGGGCGCGGTACAAACTGTAAAACATCTCCGTCGCGTCCTTGAACAAGGCATCCGTTCCGATCCGCAACCCGTCCGATCCCCAGACCACCAATCCATCGGTGTCCGGCACGACGACGCCGCGTTCGAGCAGTCGGTCCATGGTCTCGTGACGATATGAATCGATGACATCCCGCGCGTTGCGCAGTTTCGTCAACCCTCCGGCGCCGAAACGATACAAGAACGCCTCCATGTCGGCGGCATCGAGCAACAGCGGCGAGACCAATTTTTCACCGGAGTCCCTTGACCGGTCGGCTGCCTGAGCGGCACGCCGCTGTTCGATCCAACAACGCGTCGAAAAAATCACGCCGACGGCTTCCAAGACGTTCGCCGACGGAGCACCCTCGCGATCAAAACGTCTGGTGCTCCGCACTTGCTGGTACACCTGCAGCGACGGGATCCAGCGTTCGAACGAGTACAACCACATCGCCAACTGAAAGCCGCGCAGACCGCCCTTTCCATTCTTGACGTGAAACCCTCCGATGTCGCCGGGCGGCTGGGGATGCAGCTGATCGAACCGCCTCAAGTCTTGGTTGACCGCAAAAATAAAATCGAGTCCCAACTCGGCCGCACGCCCTCGGCAGACGCGTCGGATCCGATGGTCCAATTCCGAATCGCCGACCAGCAGATCGCAGTCGAGCAGTGCGACCCGTGATTTCAAATCAAAATGTTCGCGGTCTTTCAGATCCGGAAAGGCGTTCGCTTTGACGACGTTTCGCAGCCCCGGAACGCGGGGCGCGAACACCCTCAGCCGACTCGATAGGTGCCGCAGGAAGTGTTGGTTCTCTTCGATGTTCTCGACGATGATGCCGATGTCAACATCCGAGCCGGGGCAGATTTCTCCTCGTCCAGTTCCTCCCAGGGCGTAAATCACGATCGCGCCCCGCGGGGGAGCTTCCGCGATCACCCGCTCGTAGAAACACTTCATCGCATCGCGAATCACGCGCCCGCGATGATTGACGAGGGCCCAACCGTCGGTCAGCCCGGCCAATCGAATCCGCTGATCACTTTGGCTGATCCCGTCGCTCAGGGCCTTGACCCAAGGCAGCCCCTCAAAGCCGTCGTTTTCATTTGTCGGGGCGTTCATTGTGTCACCGGTTTGTGTCACCGGTTTCCCGCTGGTTGCTTAGGGCCACCTCTCCATCCATCGAAATTCTATCGACAATCGGTCTTTTCGACCATCGTCAACACGGCGGGGCACAATGCCGGTTAGAATCTCCAGCCTGCGTCGCAACTTCGCCCCGCCGGCAGTGCGACCCCCGCCTTCCCTGTTCCCCTTCCTCCGATCGCCCACCATGGAACTCGCTCATCTGACTTGGCCGGTTGTCGATGCGCTCGATCGCAACACACCGGTCATCATTCCCGTCGCGGCGTTGGAGCAACATGGTCGGCACATGCCCGTCTTTACCGACAGCATGTTGCTGGGAGAAATCGTGGCGCGTGCGGATCAATCGTTGGCCGAATCCGTCTTGGTGGCGCCGTTGATGTGGCTCGGCAATTCGCACCACCACATGGATTTTCCCGGCACGCTCTCGGCCGACCCACGCGTCTACCTCGACTTGTTGAGCGGCCTGGTGGATAACTTGATCCGCCACGGGTTCCGCCGCATCGTGATCTTGAACGGTCATGGTGGCAACGACGTGCCGGCGCGACAGGTGATCTTTGAATTGCGGCAACGTTATCGAGACCGCCAAGACTTGTTGCTGCTGGCGGCCACCTACTGGCACCTGGCCGATCCGTCGTCCCAGCTGGCCGGTTTGCGGCAGAACGAAATGGGTCACGCGTGTGAATGGGAAACGTCGATGATCCTGCGACTGGCACCGCAACTGGTTCACGATCACACGCAGGTCGCCGAGATCCCGTTCGGCAATCCCTTCCTGCCCGCGTCGCGGGCCTGGACGATGCCCGATCGCTCCGCCCCCGGACACGTCGGCGACCCGGCCGCCGCGACCGCGGAAAAGGGCGAACAGCTGCTTCAACTCTTCGCCGACGCGGTGGTCGGTTTCATTGAACGCGTCGCCGGATGGGATGGCCAATCTTGGGATGGATGAATCCAAACACACGCTCGACTCAGCCCCGGCAGACGAGGCGGCGCCATCGGTCAGCCCCGTCCGGATCGCACTGATCTGTGGCCTGTTGCTGCTCGCCTCGGCGCTCAACTATCTCGATCGCCAGACGCTGGCCAGTGCGTCGGCGCGGATCATGCAGGAGTTTGATCTGGTCAACGAGCAGTACGGTGATATTGAAGCCGTCTTCGGATACGGGTTCGTGATCGGATCGATCGTGTTCGGCGTGCTCGCCGACTTGGTCCCCGTCCGCTGGTTGTATCCCGTCGTCGTGATTTCATGGTCCACGGTGACCGCGGCCACGGCGTTGGCGAGCGGGTATCAAGATCTGCTTTGGCTGCGACTGCTGCTCGGCGTGTTCGAAGCGGGGCACTGGCCGTGTGGCGTGCGCGTGGTCCGCAGTTTGACGCGGGCCCGCGGCCGAACGATGGGCAACGGCTTGCTGCAAAGCGGGACTTCGATCGGAGCGGTCGCTGCGCCGCTGATCATGCTGGCGTTGTTGACCGACGACGTCGGCAGTTGGCGACCGGCGTTTGCGATCGTCGGCGGGATCGGCATCTTGTGGGTGTCCGCCTGGTTTGGGATCGTTCGATCGACGGATCTGGCAGCCGACGCCGTGCAACGCAAACAAGCCACACCCTGGCGTGTGTTGCTGCAACGACGCATGGTCGTGGTGCTGATCATCGTCTGCCTGATCAACACGACGTGGCAGTTGTTTCGCGCCTGGTTGCACCTGTTCCTTCAAGAAGGTCGTGACTACACCGAAACCCATACCCTGCTGTTCAATTCCGCCTGGTTCGCCGCGACCGATGTCGGATGCCTCGGCGTCGGAGCGGTCGTGTTGTGGTTGTGCGCGAAAGGTTTCACGCCGACACGCTCACGACAGATGGTTTTCACCGCCTGTGCCGTGCTCTGCCTGACGATGCTCACCCTGCCACTGTTGCCCAAGGGGTGGGTGCTGTTGGCCGTGCTGTTGTTCGGCGGAGCGGGGGCGCTGGGCATGTTTCCGCTCTATCACGCCTTCACGCAAGACATTTCCGGCAAACACCAAGGCAAGATCACCGGGATCGCCGGGGTGACGGCTTGGTTCCTGGTTCCGCCCACCCAGAAACTGTTCGGCCGGCTCGTCGACGTGACCGGTTCCTACGACCTGGGCCTGGCGGCGGCCTCGTGTTTGCCCGCCATCGCCGCGATCATTCTTTGGATTTTTTGGAGAGACGTTCCTGATGAATCGACACCCCTGGAAGATTGACCGCCGCGGTTTCCTGGCTCGGACCGGCACAAAAACGCTGTTCGGATTTGGCGCCTTCGGTTTCACGCGGGGAATGGTCGGTCCACAGCCGACGGTTTCGGCCGACTCGCCTGCGGTCACCGGCCGGCGTCCCAAGATCGCGTTCCTGGGCACCGTCGTGCGACGGCACTCGCACGCCCAACACTTTCTCGATCGCCACACGCTGGGATACAGTTGGAACGGCGGATGGCAACAACCGCGCGTCGATGTCGCGTCGGTATTCATCGACCAGTTTCCCGACGACGATCTCGGCCGCGAGCGGGTCAAACGCCACGGTCTGCGACTGTTCCCGACGATCGAAGAAGCCCTCACGCTGGGCGGCGAAACCTTGGCCGTCGACGGCGTGGTCGTGATCGGCGAACACGGCGATTACCCACGCAACGAAAAAGGACAACATCTCTATCCACGCTACGATTGGTTCAAACGTATCGTCAACGTCTTTCAGCAAAGTGAACGTAGCGTGCCGGTCTTCAACGACAAACACTTGTCGACGGACTGGGAGGAATGCGTCGAAATGGTGGACGATTCGCGACGTCTGGGGTTCCCGTTGCTCGCAGGGTCCTCGCTTCCCGTCACGCGACGTCTTCCCGCAATCGACATGCCCTACGGCGCGGCGCTGAAAGAGAGTGTTTGCGTGGCCTATGGCGGCATCGACAGCTACGACATCCATGCGTTGGAAACCGCCCAGTGCATGTCCGAGCGCCGCGGCGGAGGGGAAACGGGCGTCAAACGAATCCACGCCTTGCGGGGCGCCAACCTTTGGGACCGGTTGGCATCGGATGATTGCCGTCGGACGAGAAAGCTTGTCGTCGCCGCGCTCACTCGCAGTCACAATCTGCCGGTCGAAGGCGGGTTCCCGACCGACGTCCCGTCGATCGACTGGATGCGTCAGACCATGCCACAGACGACGGGCTACTTGATCGAGCACCTCGACGGGCTGCGGACGACCATGCTGCTGACCGGGATTCGCGACTTCAATTACGCCGGCATGCTCGCCGACGACACGCTCGTTTCCTGCCAAATGTACTTGCCCATGCCCGGTCACGGATCGACCACCGCCGACTTTTTTAATCCGCTCGTCCGCCATCTCGAAACGACGATGATCGAAGGCAGAACGCCGTATCCGATCGAACGCACGTTGCTCACGTCCGGGATGGTGATCGGCGGCGTCGATAGCCTGCACGCCGGCGAAAAAGCGATCGACACCCCGCACCTGGACGTCGCCTACACCGCCTCCAAAGCCTCAACCTTCTGGCACAACTAGTGGCGTAAGCTTCCAGCTTGCGTTTCGGTCCGTCTGTGTTTGGCACGACACCGCGATGATGGTGTATCCTGAGTTCGATGACTGTCTTGTTGCCCTTGTCGAGAATCCCGACTCATGCGAACACGTCACCTCAGAGACTGCGTTTTTGTTGTCACGTTCACCGTCTGCATCGCACTGCTTGTCTCACCGGGTCGCGCCGATGAGCCACGAACTTGGACCGATTCGACCGGCAAGTTTCGCGTCACGGCAAGTTTGATCCAGGTCCAAGACGAAGTGGTCTTTTTGAAGACCGACACCGGCAAGACGCTGAAAATCCCAGTCGCGCGACTCAGTCAGGCCGACCGAGATTTTTTGAATGCCGGCGAAAATCCGTTTGAAATGGTCGATGCCGAACCGAGTCCTCGCGTCCGTGTTCCGGCCGCTCCGGCGAACACCGGCAACCCGTCGATGTCGGCGTGGACCCATCCGCCGGCGATCAATTGGGACAGTGTGCCGACGATGGACCCAGGTTTCGGTGAGAGTCAGTGGAACTACACGCCGCCGGTCAACAACGCGTTACCGTTTGAAACGAAAGCCGCCTCGCTGCCGGCGAAAGCAAACTTCTTTGAAGGCATGCGGCGTTTACAGATCAACCCGTTGGCCGCACGCTGTGTCGCAGGTTACACGTGGACGTTCAGCACGCCAAAACCGCTCAGCCGTATCTCGTTGGTGGATTTGCCCTCGGGCAAGGCAATCAATTCCGAACCGGTCGAGTGCAACATGTGCCCGCTGACGGTGCTCAATGACGGCAAAACCGTGTTGATGCAAGGAACCGGCGGCGACCGGGACGGTTTTGAAACCGGTGACCAACTTCAACTCTGGACGTTGACCGGCACCAAGGTCACGCGTTCAGGCATCTGGGTGCCTTTCCCAGCCGACAAGAAGGCGTTCGGAAAAACGACCCATGCGCGTCCGATCAAAGCCGTACCGATCGCAAACAACCTCCTGATACTTCTCAGCGACAGCGGACACCTCGCCTGCTTTGATCTGGCAACGTTGAATCCGATCTGGCACGCACGCCTGTCACAGAATTTCGCGGTCACGTGCACCACCGATCGACAGCAGATGTTCGTGCTCGATGAACACACTCTGATGTTGGTTGATCCGTTGACCGGTCAAGCCAAAGGCAGCATGCAACTGGAAGGGAAACCGCGTCTGGGGTGGACCAAGATGCAACTGAATGAAAGCGGCGACCAAATGTTGATTTCGTTCGTCAACAACTTGCGGATCATGGACCTGAAGACGGGCGAAACCATTGATGAATATTCGCGCGAGGGCGGAGCTCCGATTGCGCCGAACGGCCTCAGTTATCCGGCACCCGATTACGCCTTGCTGGACAACCATTTGCTGTTGCACATTCCGTCGCGAATCACCGTCTGTGATTACAAGGACGCGGCGGTGATCACGTCGGTCGGCGGAACCGAGTTTGTGGGGTTGCTCTCTGACGGCGGCGGGCTGATCGTTCCGACTTCGATCCCCCACCCCAAAGCGACCGAAGTCCTGCGGCAAGCCGTGGATGATCCGAGCGTGTTTTTGATCCATCCCGGTGTCAACGTTGCGATGGATGTCAGCGGCGTCCCCGACAAATACCGCGCGGAGGTCGAACAGAATCTGAAAAATGCCATTTCAAAAGCCGGATACAAATTGAGCAACGGTGCCGCGATCAAGATCAAGGCGGCCATCAGCGGCCCCAAGAACGAAGCCGTTTCTTACATCGCCCGGGGAGCCTATGTGGCGAAGGTTTACCAATCGACGCTCACGATCGAAAGTGACGGCACCAAGGCTTGGTCGCGGTCCGGCAGCAACATTCCCATGATGCTGCAAACGAAACGTGGACAGTCGATTCAAGAGAAATTGGACGAACTGGGAAAACGTCCCAACACGTCCTTCTTCGAAACCGTCGCGCTACCAAAATTGCTACAAGCACCGACGAAATCATCGTCAGGCAACACCCAAAACGCGCTGCTGGTTTCTAAGTTCACGCTGCGCGGGTTGGTGGATTCTGAATGAGACCCGCTTCGGCGCTTGCGTATGGTGCACATCGGACGTTCAATCCTTCGCGTCACTCACGGTGAAATCAGAGAACACGGCGTGCGTGTCGACGACGCGTAGTCCCACGCTGCCCGATCGATAGGTTTCATCCAAGAGCGAAACACGCTGCCGGCCGTTGTGCGTGACCGTGATCTGGTTGCCCTTCATTTGGACGCGTAACGCTTGGGGCTGCGTGACATCGATCTGAGTGGATGCCCGCGCCAGCTCGATCCAGGCAGATCCGTTCATCTTGCCGACGATCACCAACCCGGTCTTCGGAATCAACCCGGCAAAGTAGCCACGCTGGGCATCGTAGCCGACCGCCGGACCGCTGCAGCGAAACAAAACGCCGGCATCGCGAGCATTCGCTTCGCCTTGAAAGTCGATCATGACGTCAACGACACAATCTGCGGGGCACGGATCATCGAGCACCACTTTTTCGCCGCTGCGGTAGTCGTTGATCGGATCACGGGGAATGCGTCCCAGATGCAGTCCCTCCGGTCCGACTTCGATCAACTGATGATGCCCAAAGAAAGACCAGGTCGCATCGCCCGCGTCGTCACCGAACAAACGAATCGGTAACACAAGTTCTTGAGGTTTTTCCCCGGAGGGCCGATCCAGCCACTCGCCGGCCCGGATCGGAGACTCCAGAAACGGAAATCCCCGCCGCCCCACCTTCATCGGCTGGACGTAAACGGCGCGACGCCAGCCGGGGTTGCGATCTCGCTTGGCATGAAACACGTGCCACCACTGGCGGTCGTCCAACGATGGGACAAAACACGAATGCCCGACTCCATAGACGTCCCGTGTGCCCTCGAACAATGGCTTGTCACGCTTGGTCCACGAAGCGGGATCCAGCGGATCGCCCCCGGTAAACTCCAAAATGCCCAACTTGTACGTCGGCAACCAAGAGGCACCACACGAGTACACGATTGAGGTTTTGTTTTTCGATTGAAACACCTGCGGGCCTTCATTCAACCCACGCCCGGATTGCTCCGGTTCGGTCAGCTCCCAGCGGTAGTCGTCGTTGTCGCACAGCCGGACTCGCGGGCCGCCCAATTCGGTCGGCGAGGCGAGCGGGGCGATGTACAGGTACTGTCGATCGGTTCCGGGCGCATCCCAACCCGACCAGACGGCGTAGCGTTTTTCGCCATGCGTCAACACCGTCATGTCGATGGCCCAGACGTTGGGCGAAGCACCGTCCTGGCCGTCACCGGTGGCCATCGGCCCGAACAGCTCGTACTCGCCCAGCGGGTCCTGATCCTTGGACTTCAGCACATACGTCAGATGGTTCCGGTTCTGGCCATCGGAGGCGGCAAAGTAGACGTACCAATGACCGTCCAAGTGGTGCAGTTCCGGCGCCCAGATCTCGCGCGAATAGGGGCCGGACTGCGGTGCCGTCCAAACGATGTTCGGCTTGCCCATCGACGTCAATCGATCACTGGCCTGAATCGAGATCGCCCGGTTGCCGTGGGAAAGGCACCAGAGGTAACGCGTCTGATTCGGATCACGCGTCACCCAGGGATCGGCGCCCTCACCGATCGGGTTGACGAATTGATCGAGCGGAACCGAACCGACGCGTTGGTGCCCCGACCAGTTCGGATCCCCCGCGTCAACGGGCAGCGTCGCATTCCAGTCCATCAGCGAGCGCCGCAAGCGATCGGCGACGTCGGGATGTTGTTTCGCGAGATTGTTCGATTCCGAAGCGTCGGCTTGAAGATCATAAAGCTGTGGATCGCTGCCATCGTAGTTGACCAAGAACTTCCACTTGCCGTCGCGGACGGCCAAGTCCGGATTGTCTTCACGCGCCGTCCCCGGACGATCGGGGGGCCGTCGCCAGAAAATCGGTTCGCTTCGGCTTTCCCGTTGATCCCCCAGCAGGGTCGATGAAAGATCCTGGCCATCGAAGGAGACGCCGTCCGGCGGATCGGTTTGGGTCAGAGAATAAAGCGACCGATTGACGTCCAAGGCACAGAGGACGGATTCGTTGTTGGTGCGGCCGGCCACACCCTCGGCCAACAGTCCCGGCCCCCAAACAATCAACGGCGATCGCACGCCCCCTTCGTAAAGCCACGTTTTGGCGCCACGTAGCGGATCCGACGCCCCCGCGCCTTCTTCGTGCCCATTGTCGGACATGACCAGGATCAGCGTGTTCTCGCGCAGTGAACTGTCGTTGCGAATGCGGTCGAATAACTTGGCAAGTTGTTGGTCCATCGCATCGAGCACCGCGTAGTAAAGGGCCCGCTTGGACTCGTCCGTTTTGTCTCGAAGGACTTCCGGTGGAAAGAACGGCGAATGCACATCGTCGGGCCAAACATTGACGAAGAATGGCTTGCCATCGGATTGTGCTTGATCGATAAACTCAACCGCTTGCTCGACAAACGCGGCCGTCACCACCGAGCGGTCTTCCCAACGAATCGGCCCTCTTCCAAGGTCGGCCGATCCCAGATCATGTTTTTGCGGCGGCTTGCCATTGTAGGCGTCTTTGAGCGGCAGCACTCTCGGCCCCAAGCCTTCAAAATTGGTCAGACTGCGGTCAAATCCATAGGCTTGTATCAGCGGCGCCTCGCCGACATCGCGCTGTCCGCCCATGTGCCACTTGCCGAAGTGTCCGGTCGCGTACCCCGATTGCTGCAAGTGACGGGCGAGCACCGGTGCTTGGGGATCCAGCCACTGCGCCATGCCGCGATCGCGGTTCAGCTTCCGCGCGGCCAGGTACGAACTGATCCGCCAGCGTTGGGGATATTGCCCCGTCGACAGCGCGACGCGCGACGGCGAACAGATCGGTGAATTGACGTAAAAGTTAGTGAAGCGAATCCCTTCGGACGCCAACGCATCGATGTTCTCCGTCCAGGTCCGTGTTCCGCCGTAGCAGGACAGGTCGGACCACCCCATGTCGTCGATGAACACCGTGACGACGTTCGGCCGATGATTCGCCAACACGCTCGAGGGTGCAAACGCGATCGAGAACAAAAACAGGCATCCGAGCCACCTGGTGAATTGTCGTTTCATGGATTACTAAAAAAAAGGAATGAATCGTCCGATCCCACCACAGTCTACCTGGTGTCAAAAGGACCGTCGTCCCTGCGATCGAATTGCCTGCCGCAACCAGAGACGTGGTTTACAATGGCCGAAAGAAAACGAAATCGGCTTCCAACCAATCTGTGCAACACTGAATCATCCATGGCCCCTCTACGAGTCCTGTTGACGATCCTACTCGGCGTCGCCGTCACCACGCAATGTTTCGCCGAGACGCCCGCCAATCTTCGCGACGAAAATCTGGTTGCCTGGTGCATCGTTCCCTTTGACTCGCAAAAGCGCGGGCCGGCCGAGCGTGCCGAGATGGTCCGACGGCTCGGATTGCGCCGTGTCGCCTACGATTGGCGTGCCGAACATGTGCCGACGTTCGAAGAAGAAATCCTGCAATACAAAAAACACGGGATCGAATACTTCGCATTTTGGGGTGCACACGACGAGGCGCTGGAACTGTTCCAAAAACATGGCTTGCGCCCGCAGATCTGGCAGATGCTCGGTTCGATCGAAGGTGCGACGCAAGCGGATCGCATCAAAACCGCCGCGTCCCGGTTGCTGCCACTGGTCGAGCAGACACGCAAGCTGGGCAGCAAACTCGGACTGTACAACCACGGCGGCTGGGGCGGCGAACCGGAGAACATGATCGCGGTCTGCGACTACCTGCGAGAGCATCACGACGCCCACCATGTCGGCATTGTTTACAACCTCCACCATGGTCACGGGCACATCGACGACTTTGCCGCTGTTCTCAATCAACTCAAGCCCTACCTTTTGTGCCTGAATCTGAACGGCATGACCCGGGACGGTGATCAGCGTGGCCAGAAAATACTGCCGCTGGGCGAAGGCGAATTCGATGTCCAACTGCTCGCCGCCGTCCGTGATTCCGGCTACGACGGCCCCGTCGGCCTGATCGGTCACACGCAGGATGACGTGGAACTTCGACTGCGAGACAACCTCGACGGTTTGCATTGGTTGCTGCCACAAATCGACGGCCAGCCTGCCGGCCCCAAGCCGACACTCCGTACGTTTTCACCCGAGACAGCACCTCCCAAACGAGCATCCGGCAGCGTCGGATCATTGATCGACGGCCGCCCGGAATACCGACGACCGCCGATCACCGTCGAATGCCGCGTCACGTTGCCCGATGCAAACGGGTACAACATCCTCGTCGCCAACGACACCAAACGATCGGGCGACCATTGGGAGATATTCTCCAATAATGGTACCGGCAACTTCACCGCCTACCTGCCCGGGATGCAACCCGATCACGTCCATTCCCAGGCGATGATCTGTGATGCCAAGCCCCATACCGTGTCGATGATTTACCAGCCGAATCGTTTGCGATTGCTCGTCGATGGCAAGCCGGTGGCCGATCAGCCGATCCGATCGACAGGCCGCGATGGCCGTGCGGACAAGTTGGCGATCGGTCGATTGGTCGAAGGAGGAATCGGCTGTCGCGGCCAAGTCCACTGGGTTCGCATTTCCGAGGGCGTACGAGACATCCCCGCCGATCCGGTGGTCGATGCCACCCAAGACGACACGACGCTGTTGTTGTGGCGCAGTGAGGAAACCTCACCGCGCGGCGGGGCGCAAGGGCCGCAACCAGACACTGCGCGGCTGGACTTCAAGAACCGAGACTACTCGCCCGCGTTGGTCTCCGCGTTGGTCGAAAAAGCCCGTGCCGATGGTGATCCGCATCGAGGCCTGCTGACGTTTGCCAATGCCAACTCGGCGTGCCTGTCCTGTCATCGCATCGGTCCCCACGGCGGCAGCGTCGGTCCCGAGTTGACGTCGATCGGCAAGCAACGCAAACCCGAGGAACTGGTCGAATCGGTGCTCTGGCCGAAACGACAGATCCCACCCGAATACGTCGCCCATCTGGTCCTCGACGATTCCGGTCAGACCCACCAAGGCTACCTGGTGCGTCAGGACCATCGCGAACTCGTGCTTCGCGATCCCTCGGCCAATCAACCGACCGAGACGGCGATCCCGATCGACGAGATCGCGTTACAGCGAGAGGTCGGCACGCTGATGCCCGACAATTTGGCCGGTGCGATGTCCCGCGAAGACCTTAGCGGTCTGTTGCGATTCTTGTTCACCTTGGGGACCGAGGAGGGCTTGCCGATCGCGGAGATGGAAACGCTGCTCCTACACGCCCAGACACACTCGCATGGACCGGCGGAGTTTCCGATCGAGCGACGACCGCTAGCCCCCGAACATTGGCCCAGCTGGCAACACGACGTCAATCGCGATCGGGTGTATGACTTCTACGCCAAACAAGCGAACTTCTTCCGTCAACAAGCCGCCGTCCCGCCGTTGCTGGCCGAGTACCCCGGGCTCGACGGCGGCGATCAGGGTCACTGGGGAAACCAAAACGACACCACCTGGGCCAACGACCGCTGGAACCAGACCGAACTCGGCAGCCTGATGTGCGGTGTGTTCCGCGTCGGCAAGACGACCCTCCCTCGCGGCGTGTGCGTGCGTCTCGGCGACCACGGCGAACTCGCAACCTGTTTCAACCCCGACACGTTGACGTACGATGCCGTTTGGCGCGGCGGTTTTGTCAAGTTCTCCTCGCACCGGCACGGCTTCTTGGACGGGCTGAGGATCGACGGTGAACTGCTCAGCAAGCCGCGGCAAAAGAAACCCGACCCACCGTTTCAATACCTGGGCTTTTACCGACTCGGCGATCGAGTCGTGTTTGCCTATCGCATCGGCGAAGAAACGTTCCTCGACGCGCCCGATGTGAAAAACGGACAGTTCGTCCGCGTCGTCGCGCCGGCAGAAGAACATCCGCTACGTCATCACATAAAGAACGCGCCGACCCAATGGCCGCAAACGATCGAAACCGAAATCCGATTCGGTACGACGAAACCCTACGCGGTGGATACGATCGAATTGCCTTCCGAGAACCCCTGGAACGCCTTGTTGTTCTGCGGCGGCCATGCCTTTTTGCCGGATGGTTCCGCGTTGGTTTGCACGATGCAAGGCGACGTCTGGCGCGTGACCGGCATCGAATCCCCTTCGACCAAGGCGACCTGGCGACGGTTCGCGTCCGGGCTGCACCATGCCTTGGGCATCGTGGTCGACCAAGACGGAATCTTCGTTTTGGGCCGCGACCAGATCACACGTCTTCACGATCTGAACGGCGACTTCGAAGCGGATTATTACGAATGCTTCAGCAACGCCTTTCGCACGTCGGCTGCCGGACACGATTTCATTTGTGGCTTGCAGCGTGACCGCGACGGAAACTTTTACACCGCGTCGGGGAATCAAGGTTTGGTCCGTATTTCACCGGACGGTCAACGGGCCGACGTGATCGCGACCGGATTTCGCAACCCCGATGGCCTGGGCTTGCTGCCCGACGGAACTGTGACCGTTCCCGCCTCGGAAGGCAGTTGGACTCCCGCTTCGATGATTTGCGCCGTGCCGGTTGAAGCAGTTCCTGGCGATACCGCAGATTCATCGACACGCGCAAACAAGCGTGTGCCGCACTACGGCTACGGCGGGCCCCGCGACGGCCAAACCCCGCAGTTGCCGCTCGCCTATCTGCCGCGCGGACTGGACAATTCCAGCGGCGGCCAGGTGTTTGTTGACAGCGATTCCTGGGGTCCCCTGTCCGGCCAATTGCTACACTTCTCCTTCGGCGCAGGTTCGCATTTTCTGGTGCTTCGTGACCAAGTCAACGGACAAGCCCAAGCCGCGGTGGTGCCGCTGCCCGGGGAATTCCGCTCGGGCGTCCACCGCGGACGATTCAACCCCACCGACGGCCAACTCTACGTGACCGGCATGCAGGGCTGGGGCTCCTACACGACCGACGATGGCTGTTTCCAACGCGTGCGCTACGACGGCGGCGATGCTCAACTGCCGACCGGCTTTCACGTCCATGAAAATGGAATTGTGATTTCGTTTTCGATGCCGTTGGACGCAGCGACGGTCACCGCCCCCGGCAATCACTTCGCACAGACCTGGAACTATCGCTACGGTCCGGGCTATGGCTCCCCCGAGTTCTCGACGCGGCACCCCGGCGTGCGGGGGCACGATCATCTGCCGATCAAGTCCGCCCATGTCCTTGCCGATCACCGAACCGTCTTCCTCGAACTACCCGAACTCCAGCGGACGAATCAATTGCATCTGTCCGTGCAATCGTCGCCCGGTCAGTTTCATCAGTTGTTCATCACGGTTCATGAACTCGACAAGCCCTACGCCGATTTCCCGGGTTACCTGTCGATTGACAAGACGATCGACCCGCATCCGATCCACGCGGACCTTGCCATGGCGACCCGCAGCGTGCCGAACCCGTATCGAAAGAAGCTTGCCGGGGCGCGCCAGATCGAGATCGAAACCGGGACCAACCTGTCCTACGCAATGCGATCGTTTCGGGTCAGCGCTGGTGAACCGATCGCATTGACGCTCTCCAACCCCGACGTTGTCCCGCACAATTGGGCCTTGGCCAAACCCGGGACGATCGAGCGTGTAGGCGTCTTGGCGGACCGATCGATTTCGGATCCCGACGCCGCCCTTCATCATTACATCCCCTCCACCACCGATGTCTTGGCCTACACCGATGTGGTGTTGCCGGGCGAGAAATTCACGGTTTATTTCCGCGTCCCCGCACAACCCGGGCATTATCCCTACCTGTGCACGTTCCCGGGACACTGGAAAGTGATGAACGGGGTGATGATTGTCGAATAGTCTGACAACATCTCTAAACACTCCGACGGCGTGTCTCAGTTTGAAGTGGATTTGGCTTGCTAGAATGCCATCCAAGTCAACCTCTCCCACACGAGACTGCCCCATGCCCCATCGATCGCCACTCGCGACGCACTCAACGTGCCGATCGCGAATCACGCTTCTGCCCCTCGCGTTCCTTCTGTTCACGAGTAGCATCTGTCACGCCCAAGCCGTCCACGACACCTGGCGATACACCCTTGGCAAGCCCGCCGCCGAATGGCAATCGGATTCATTCGATGATTCGGACTGGCAGGAAGCCGGCGGCGGCTTCGGCACCCGAGATACGCCGGGGGCACGCGTCGGAACCGTCTGGGCCACCAACAACATCTGGCTGCGCAAATCATTTGACTTGGCGGCGATTCCCAACAACCCCGCCCTGCTGATTCACCATGACGAAGACGCCGACGTCTTTCTCAACGGAATCCCGATCGGCCAGTTCAAAGGCTATACCACCGAGTACCAAGTCGTTTCCATCGATCGCGCGAAACGATCGGCGCTCAAGCTCGGTCGCAACACCTTGGCCGTCCACTGCCGTCAAACCGGTGGCGGCCAGTTCATCGACGTTCACCTGGTCGACGGTGACAACGTTCCCAAATTGCCCGCTCCGCCACGCGACACCAAACCGTTCCAATCCGAATTGATCACCACCTGGGGCGCAGACGTCACGCCGGAAAATGCGTGGACGGAGTATCCCCGCCCGCAATTGCAACGCGACAACTGGATCAACCTGAATGGCAACTGGGACTATGCGATCACGCCGGTCGAGCAAACCGAGCAACCCAACGGGTGGGACGGCGAGATCCTGGTGCCGTTCTGCTTGGAATCAAAACTCGGCGGCGTGCAGCGACTGCTGGACGCAACCGACGCGCTTTGGTACCGCCGCACGTTTCGGGCAACACCGTCTGCATCAAAACGAGCGCTGCTGAACTTCGAAGCCGTGGATTATCGCTGCGAAGTCTTCGTCAATGGTCAGTCCGTCGGCAAACACCAGGGCGGCAACACGGCGTTCACGTTCGACATCACCGAAGCCTTGCAAGACGGCGACAATGAGTTGGTCGTCCGAGTCGAAGATGAAACCGAAAACTATCAACTGCGGGGCAAACAAACGCTCAACGCACGCGGAATTTGGTACACACAGGTTTCGGGAATCTGGCAAACGGTTTGGTTGGAAGAAGTCTCACCGAACCACATCCGTGATCTGAAAATCGCTACCGACGCCGACACAGGAAGCATCACCGTCACCCCGCTCGTCCAAGGCGATGGCGAAGTCCACGTCGTCGTCAAAGACGGCGACAACGTGGTGGCGGAGGGATCGGGAAACGACGCGATCGAGTTGACGATTGCCGACGCAAAACTCTGGTCGCCCTCGTCACCGCACCTCTACGACATCGAAGCAACCCTGGTCGGCGCCGACGCGGTGACGCTCGACCGAGTTGCGTCCTATGCAGGAATTCGCAACGTCGGCAAAGCCCAAGACGCCGAGGGGAACTGGCGATTCACGCTCAACGGCGACACCATTTTTCACTGGGGACCGCTCGACCAGGGATGGTGGCCCGACGGCTTGCTGACACCTCCGTCCGACGAAGCGATGTTGTTCGATATCGAGTGGCTCCGGGACGCCGGATTCAACATGATTCGCAAGCACATCAAGGTGGAACCGCGTCGATACTATTATCACTGCGACCGACTGGGCATGATGGTTTGGCAGGACCAAGTCAGCGCGGGCAACAATCCCAAGTGGACGCGTTTGCAACCCGATCCAGAAGACGCCGTTTGGCCTGACCAGCATCATCGGCAATTCATGGTCGAACTGGAACGCATGATCGGGCTGCTGGAAAACCATCCGTCGATCGTGGTGTGGGTGCCCTTCAACGAGGCCTGGGGACAACATCGTACGCTCGACGTCGGCAAGTGGACGGTCGATCGCGACCCCTCGCGCTTGGTCAACATCGCCAGCGGCGGCAACTTCTGGCCGGTCGGTGATGTCGTCGACGCCCACGCGTATCCCCACCCCGAATTCCCGTTCGACCAGGGCGCCGGCGGACGCTTCGAGGACTACATCAAAGTCATGGGGGAATTTGGAGGTCACGGCTATCCCGTCAAAGGCCATCTCTGGGATGCCAATCGTCGCAACTGGGGCTATGGCGGGCTGCCGCAAAACGAAGCCGAATACAAGGCCCGCTACGTTACGTCACTGAAGATGCTCAACGAACTGCGTGGGAAAGGCATCGCCGCCGGTGTCTACACCCAGACGACCGACGTGGAAGGTGAGATCAACGGTCTGATGACCTATGATCGCAAGGTCATCAAGATCCCGGCGAAGGAGTTGGCGCGACTGCACACGCTGTTGTTTCAGTCGAGCAAGACCGACGCCACTGCCTTCCCGGACTCAGCATTCATCCCACCGCGTCCACGCGAAGGAATTCAATCACGTGACCTGGGCGAAAACGCGCAAACGATCAACGACACGGAGTCGCCTAAAGGCTAGACACCAACGTGCGCTGGTGTGCAGGCTTTAGCCGCCCATCCTCGCTGCGTGGGACATCGATTGTATAACGGCAGCTTTTGCCAGCTCATTTAGATTCTCTCCCTCTGGGAGAGACGGCGTTTGCGCAGCAAGCAAACGCCAGAGAGGGTTCACGCTGCAAAAGTCTTGGCGCCTTCCGCTACGATCAAATCCGTCACTTATACAATCGACGTTCCGGCGGGATGCCAGCGAGTAGCCAGAGGTCAGCGCAGCGCCACCTCCGGTAATCGGGTCGCCGGGATCGCGACAGCGAGCCGAGCATCCCGGCGGGATGCCAGCGAGTAGCCGGAGGTTAGCGCAGCGCCACCTCCGGGAGGCAAGCCTTCAAGTCCCATCGACCCCGGCGGGGTCGCAGCGAATCAATCCGCCGGCGGTGCCGCAGTTCGCCTTGCTAAAAGAGATTGATCGGGATGCTTGAACGTTGCTGCAGGCCGGATTCGAGGGCGCGGGCGCCATTCGCTTCGACACCCTCCGGGGTCGCGTCCGGCAGGGGCCGGATGTCCGGAGGTGTCGCTGCGCTCACCTCCGGCTACTGGCTTTGACCCCGTTCGGGGTCATGCCTGCGAATCCAGTATCCCGTGGGACATCGATTGTATAACGGCAGCTTTTGCCAGCTCATTTAGATTCTCTCCCTTTGGGAGAGACGGCGTTTGCGCAGCAAGCAAACGCCAGAGAGGGTTCATACCGCAAAAGTCTTGGCGCCTTCCGCTACGATCAAATCCGTCACTTATACAATCGACGTTCCTAGCAGCGACCCAGAATCGCCTAAAGGCTAGACACCAACGCGCGCTGGTGTGCAGGCTTCAGCCGCCCATCGTCGCTGCGAAGCAGCGATCCGAGATCGCCTAACGGCTGGACACCAACGTGTCGATCTGCTGCTTCAGCTTCGGATTCAAGAACCCGGCGTCTTGTGCCTGTGTGTAATCGCGCAGACGACCGGCCAGTTCACAAACGATGTCGCGATTCTGTTCCAGGTCGATAGAATTTTTTAATTCGTCCGGGTCGGTTTTTAAATCAAACAACCAAGGGCGTTCCGAAACCGACAGCACCAGCTTGTACCGGTCGGTGATCACCGCAAACCAAGACGGCTTGAGTCCCGAAGACTGGATGATTGCCACATCGTCCCACGCCAGATCGCTCTGGGCGGTCAGCAACGGTGACGCATCGCGGCCAACCGCTCCCGCTGTCGCTTCTTTTCCAAGCAACGACAACAACGTCGGGGCAAAGTCGACCGTGCCGAGCGCCTGGTCGACCCGCGTCCCCGCCGGGATCAATCCCGGCGCCGCGATGATCATCGGAATCTTCGCACTCGCCTCATACGGGTTACCCTTGTTCAGTCGTCCATGTTCGAAACAAAGGTCGCCATGGTCCGAGGTGAACACGATGATGGTTTTGTCGGTCAGCTTCAGTTCCGCCAAGGTGTCCAGGATCTGGCCGACATTGTCATCGATGCAGCGGACCATGCCGAAGTACAGCGTCATCAGCGCCGGATTGAATCGTGCCGCCGAGTTTTTACCTCCCACCGCTGCCCAAGCCGGATTCTCGTTTGCCATCGAAAACGACATCGGCGGTCGAATGACCATGTCGGCAAACATCGTGTCGTAGGGTGGGCGCACCGTGTTGGGTCCATGCGGATCCGGAAGACTGAGGTGGTAACAAAACGGCTCGTCGGCATGTTCGCGGATGAAATCCATGGCGCGGTCGGCCAGCCAGTCGGTTGCAAAAGTCTGCTCATCGGCGTCACCGACGTCGTAGCTGGGCGCATCATTTTTGTCACGCGAACCGACTCGTGGCCCGGCGTCGGTCAGCTGAAACTTTTTCCAATGTCCACGATTGAACATGAAGCGATTGTCGCTGAAACCGAACTGCCGTCTCGGAGCCCACTGCGGTTTACCGGGCCCGTCGAGGTGCCATTTGCCGGCGTAACCGGTGGCATAGCCATCCCGGCGAAGCGCCTCGGCAAAGGTGACGATGTCACTGTCCATCGGCTCGTTGTTGGTATGGCTGCCGGTCTGGTGCGGATACCGCCCGGTGAAGAACGCGGCACGGGAGGGCGTGCAAACGGGGCTGGTCGCATAAAACGACGTACAAATGGCGCCGCGACGGGCAATCGAATCGATCGCCGGAGTTTCCACGAACGCCTCTTTCCCCCACACAAACGCTTGCTCCTGGGACAGCGTCTGGCGATAGCAACCGAGTGTGCGGAAATTGTGCTCGTCGGTTTGAATGATCAAAACATTACGAGGCTCATCGGCTCGCGATGCTGGACTCGCCAACGAACCGGCCAGTGCCAGCAGGAACGCGGCCGGGACAAGGTAGGATGGTTTCATCAGATGGATCTCTCGGCGGGCGGCTGTTAAGGGATTGTCTTTTAGTACTTTTCGTTGGTTCCAAACATCTCGAACTTCGACGGCCTCGGTCGCACGCGGACACTGTGATCCGGCTCGCCCGTCACGCGATCGAATTCATCCGGCGTTCGACGCGTCGGCAGATAGTCGCCGGTTCGTTGGGTCCAGTCTTCCAGAGCGACTGTCAAACGATCACGGACACGGTGGTACGCGGGATCGTTGATGCGATTTTGCAACTCGCCGGGGTCACGCTGCAAGTCGTACAGTTCCCACTTGTCGCGTGGTGCCCGAAAGCAAGTCTGTTGATGGGGCAACAATTTCCCTTGCTGTTGCAGTCGCAGCATGGTTTGCCAACTCAGTCCGCGTCCGGCATCGGCCGAGGGCGTCGGCGGCAGATCGATGTAGTCGTTGCGAATCAGTTTGTATTGCTGCGTCATCACGCTGCGGGCATGGTCCTCATAGTCGTGCCAGTGGTCTTCGGCGAACGCGAATTCACGATGCGGCTGCGTCGGATCGTCAAGCACCCGGACGAAGCTTTGCCCTTCGGTCGCCAGCGAGGACGTGGCTCCGGCCAGTTCCAGGAATGTCGGGGCAATGTCCACGGCGCTGACCAACGCGTCCGTCGTGACGCCTGGCTTGACCACGTGCGGCCAACGGACGATCCACGGCGTGCGAATGCCGCCATCGTAGAGTGTCGTCTTGTCGCGTGGAAAAGGGCGGCCGTTGTCGCTGATGAACAGAATCAAGGTATTGTCCGCGACTCCCTGCTGCTGGAGCGTTGCAACCACTTTGCCGACGTAGGTATCCAGTCGACCGATTTCGTCATAGTACAGTCGCAAGTCTTCGCGGACGTCCGCGGTATCGGGCAAATGTGCCGGCACAATCACATCATCGGCACGATGCGGGGGATCGAGCGCTCCGTCGGTGTATTCGCGATGGGGATCAAGCGCGGCCAGCCAAAGAAAGAACGGTCGATCGCGGGGCCGATCCTCAATCGCTTGCTCCCAGTCCTCACATCCGCTGGGTTGCTTGGCGATCATTTTGGGCGGCTGGCCGTCTTCTCCCGATGGCAATACAAATCCCGCCGTCGACGCTTCGTAGATCCGGTCGAAATGGTCTCGCACCGCATCGCCGAGGTGCCACTTTCCGGCCGCCGCGGTGTAATAGCCGAGTTGACGAAGCTCGGCGGAAAAAGTCCGACTGCCCTCGGGCAAGGGCCAGTGCAACTGTTCGGCCCCCGTGTTGTGGGGATACTTGCCCGTCAAAATACTCGACCGAGACGGACTGCATGAATTGGTGGTCAGATAAGCGTGCTTGAACCGCAACCCCTCGGTCGCCAAACGGTCGATGTTCGGTGTTCGAATCGCAGGATGACCGTAGGCGCCGCAGTCATCCCAGTTCATGTCATCGGCGATGATCAAAACCAGATTCGGCGGGGCCGCGAGCAAAGCACCGGTCCCGAGGCCGACGCAAGCCTGAAGAGCAACGGCGAACAGAACTCCGGCGGTGATCAAACGTTGTAGCGGTCGTGTCATGATTCCAGGTGCAAGACTCAGATGGAGAAGTCGATGGTGACGACTCCATTAGACACCAAATGGCCCGGCCATGCCCCCGCCCAGCCATGCCCCCGCCCGGCAACGCCCCCCAACGCCCTGCGTGTCGCATATAGATCATTGGATGCCGCAATTTGTCCGTCGGCATCGTGGCGATGGGCGTAAACTGTTGGCGATTCTGGCCGTGCAAGACTGTCGCGATCGTTCAGGGGGGACGCCACGCCAACTCCATCCCTCCGCGCCTTTTCAATGCCCGTACGTCAACAAGGCATCGTCCGATCGCGTCTGCCTTTCCCACCTCGACTCCTCTCCCCTTTCCCTCCTGACTTGCGTGAATACACCATGCGACTATCGCTGCCACTGTGCGTATTCCTGAGCCTGATTTCGCTGGCCGCTCTAAACGCAGCCGAGCAGACGAAGCCCAACATCGTGGTGTTCCTAGCCGACGACATGGGGTGGGGTGATTCAGCAACTTACGGCCACGAGCTGATTCAAACACCCAACCTCGACAAACTGGCCTCGCAGGGTGTCAAGTTCACTCAGTGCTATTCGGCTTGCGGGGTTTGCTCACCGTCACGGTCAGCGATCCTGACCGGCCGGACTCCGTATCGCAACGGTGTCTATCGGCATCTGTCGGGCAATCATGAAGCTCACCTGCGGCGGAGCGAAATCACGTATCCGAAGCTGTTGAAATCGATCGGCTATGAAAGAGGCGGTAAACTGAGCTATTGATAAACGGCATCACAATCATGAAACGCGTCTCGAAAGCCACTTGTCTCATCTTCGCCGTCGTGGCGTTGTCTGCCGCTCGTGTTCAATCACAGCAGCCTGTTTCGATCCAGTCTCTGCTCAGAGAGATGGGTGATCGCGATCAGGTGGCGCGGTACCCGAAAGCCGACTTCCGTCTCAAACAAGCCAGCAGCTACGACCGGGCTTCCAAAACGCCCGACGACCCCAAGGGCTGGTTCAGTAATATTGATCGCAACACGAGCGACAAACACCACAACTTCGTTCGCACCGAAGAAAACCGAGGCCGGAAGGAATGGGTGGTGATGGAGGACGAAGGCCCAGGGGCGATTGTCCGATTTTGGGTTCCCTGGCGAGACCAGTTGAAACCCGGATCTGACATCCTCATTCGGTTCTACCTCGATGGTGCGTCCGAACCGGCCCTCGAAGGCAACATGTTCGATCTGTTTCAGGGAAAGGGTCTGATTCCGTTTCCACTGGCACACGAGTCCCTGCGGTCGGCCGTTTCGTTTTTCCCGATTCCTTACGCCAAGAGCTGCAAGGTGACCCTGTCGGATCACCCGTTCTTCTTCCAGTTCACGTACCGCGAGTACGACGAAGACGTCGACGTGAAGACGTTTTCGATGGAAGCGTTTCGGTCCGCCAAGTCATCGATCACCGCAACCTGCGATTCTCTTCTCAACCCGGCCAAGGCCGCGGTCGGTGACGTGATCAAACTGAAGGAGACTCTCGGCGGCGGTCAGGAGCAGTCCGTGTCGCTGAGAGAGGGCGCCGCGGCGGTCCAAACTCTGTCGCTCAAGCTGGGCAGCTACGACGACGCGAACATCACTCGGCACGTCGTTTTGAAGATCAGCTTTGACGGAAAGGAAACGGTCTGGTGCCCGATCGGCGACTTCTTCGGTTCCGGTCTCGGCTTGAACCCGTTTCAGGGATGGTATCGCACGGTTGACAGCGACGGCACGATGACCAGCCGCTGGGTCATGCCGTATCAAAACAACGCGAAGGTTTCGATCTTGAACCTGAGCGAAGAGCCGGTTGTCGTTGAACTCACGGCAACGGTCGGAGATTGGAAATGGGATTCGTCCAGCATGTACTTTCACGCCGATTGGCACGGTCAGTTTCCCGTGCCGACACGGCCGTATTCAGATTGGAACTACGTCACGCTGAAGGGGCGTGGGGTTTACGTCGGCGATACGCTGACGATCATGAATCCGGTGGAACGTTGGTGGGGCGAAGGCGATGAAAAGATTTTCGTCGACGGCGAAACCTTCCCATCGATCTTCGGCACGGGCACCGAAGACTATTACGCCTACTCGTGGGGAGGTCGCAGCACCGACTTTTACGAACACCCGTTCCACGCCCAGACGTTCAGTCACAAGTACAATAAGCTGAGCCGTAAACCCAAGATCGACGAAAAGAACACACAGGGCTTCAGCACCGAAACGCGCACTCGCGCTCTCGACACGATGCCCTTCAGCAGCTCGCTACAACTGGACATGGAAGTCTGGTCTTGGACGGATTGCGAGATGGGCTACGCAGTCGGGGTGTATTGGTACGGCGATGCGGACACGACCTCTAACCGCAAGCCGGATCCGGAAGAGGTGCTCAACGTGCCAGTCGTGCCGGAGATCAAGCATCCGAAACCGCGTTCCAAGTAGACCATAAAACCGCCTTCGTTCGCACCTGTTTTAGCGACGATTGCTCCGCACTTGAGACTTTCCTAACGATAAAGCGACACACCATGAAGTACCTTCCCCTGATACTCTCTGCCAGTCTGTTTCTGTCGTTGGCGACGGTTTCATTCTGCCGCGCCGCCGACACACCGCCCAACGTCGTTCTGATCTTTGCCGATGATCTCGGCTACGGCGACCTGGGATGCTATGGCGCGAGCCATGTGCAAACGCCCAACATCGACCGACTTGCCGCCGAGGGCCGCCGGTTTACCGACGCACATTCGGTCTCAGCGGTCTGCACCCCGTCACGTTACGCGCTGCTCACCGGCCAATACCCGCTGCGCGGTAACGGAGGCAGGGGCATCTGGGGACCAGCTCCGGTGACGTCACCACTTCTTGTCGACACGGAAAAAACGACGATCGCGGATGTTTTTAAAAACAGCGGCTACAGTACGGCGGCTTTTGGAAAATGGCATCTGGGATTCGGCCAGGAAAAGAACGACTGGCAAGAACCGCTGCGCCCCGGGCCGCAGGATCTCGGTTTTGATTACTACTTCGGGATGCCTGTGGTGAACAGCGCACCTCCGTATGTCTTTGTGGAAAACGATCGCATCGTCGGGAGCGATCCCGCCGACCCGTTGGTTTACTTGGGCAGGAACAACAAGGCCGCCACGCCGATCACTCCGATTCCTCCAGAGGCCGCGCAGCGCAGTCCCAATCAATTTGGCGGGGCGAAGGAAGCTCACAAGTTGTTCAACGATTACAAGGTCGGCACCACGCTGGCGGAGAAGTCCGTCGAGTGGATCAATGCTCGCAAGGACGAACCGTTTTTTCTGTATCTGGCAACAACCAACATTCATCACCCTTTCACGCCGGCCAAACGTTTCCAAGGCACCAGCCAGTGCGGACTTTATGGCGACTTCATTCATGAACTGGACTGGATCGTCGGTGAGGTGCTTGCATGTCTTGAAGAAAACGGTTTGAGCGACAACACGCTGGTGATCTTTACCAGCGACAACGGCGGCATGTTCAACCACGGCGGACAGGCCGCTTTCAAAGCCGGACACCGACAAAACGGCGACCTGCTGGGGTTCAAGTTCGGCGTCTGGGAAGGCGGTCACCGCGTGCCACTGATCGTCCGTTGGCCGGGCAAGGTGAAGGCCGGAACGATTTCCAACCAGTTGATCGGAAACGTCGACATGCTGGCAACGTTTGCGGCACTGACGCAACAGCAGTTGGACAAGGCCCAGCAAGCCGACAGCGTTAACATGCTGCCCGCCTTTGTCGGCGAACCGCAGAAACCGATCCGCGACCATCTGGTCCTCGCCCCTCACAAGGGCACGCACCTGTCGGTTCGCAAAGGAAAGTGGATGTATATCCCCGGCCAGGGCAGCGGCGGGTTCGGAGGCCGGAAACCGGGCGACCATACGTTCGCGGGACCGCCGGCGGTCAGCTTTGTGGGTTCAGTGAACAGCGACATCGAAGACGGCAAAATCAAGAAAGACGCCCCGCCAGCTCAGCTTTACGATCTGGAAGCAGACGTCAGTCAGACACGAAATGTGTACAACGAACGTCCCGAGGTGGTGAAGGAACTCGATGCCCTGCTTTCAAGTTACGCGCCTCCAAAGCAAACGTCACGCCCAGCGAAACGAAATCCGCGTGCGCCGGCCAACCCCGCCAAGAAAACGCCGGCGACACCGAGTCTCCGAACCGCGTCCTTCGATTTCGAGTCCGGCAAGCTGGAACCCTGGAAGGTCGTCGATGGTGAGTTCGGGCATGTCATCGGTAGCAGAGACCGATTTTTTCACAATCAAAGAGAGTACAACAAACAGGGTGAATCGTATCTGACGACGCTTGAACCCTCCGCGGATGCCAACAAGGGCACGGACATGCAGACCGGCGTGATCGTATCACCACTGTTCATTCCCGACGGCGGAACGATGACCTTCCGGATCGGCGGCGGACGCGGACCGTCCACCTACGCCGCGCTGTGCACGGCCGACGGCAAAGAAGTCGCATTCGCGCGCGGCATCAATGACCAGGTCATGCAGCAAGCAGCCTGGGACCTTACTCCTTATGTCGGTCAGAAAATGTTCATCAAGGTTGTCGACCATTCGACCGACGGCTGGGGACACATCACCGTAGACGACTTTCAGTTCGATGCGAAAGTGCTGGACGAATACTCTCCATCGGTGTCCGACTAAGCCCTCGCCCACCGACAGCGTGATACGCCTTCATGCCCGTGGAGGCGAGTCGAAGTGAATTCGGAGCGGCGTCGAACAAAGTCGCGATACTCAAGCCGCGCAAACCGTTCACACCCCGCCCTCAATAGCATGCAACGCTCGAAGAATGACACGCAGAAGACAATGGGAACACAAATGGACCGGCAATCGTCCGTCAAGCTAATCACGACCGTTGTTCTGCTCGGGGTCGTCTTGACACATCTCCGTGATCCCCAAGACGCGGTTGCAGTGAACGACGCCAGGTCCGTCACGAAGGTGATCAACATCAAGAGCTTCGGCGCGATCGGCGACGGTGTTGCGATGGAGACACAAGCGATCCAAGACTCGATCGATGCCTGTCATGATGCAGGGGGAGGGGTCGTGCGCGTCCCCACCGGCAGTTTTCAAATCGGCACGATCATTCTGAAGAGCAATGTCACCCTTTCGCTCGACTACGGAGCCAGCTTGCTCGGAAGCACCGATGTGGCTGACTACCCCACGGAAAACCTCAGCAGACCCCGAGAGGGCGCCGCTCATTGCCTGATTTACGCTGAAAACGCGAACAACATCACCATCGAAGGTCTCGGCGTGATCGATGGCAGGGGAACTCACGAGAATTTCCCGCGGAACAGGAGCGGCGGCAGAAACTCTGGCATCCGCCCACGCCTGATCCGCATGGAGAGTTGCGAGGATCTCACCTTTTCCGGCGTCACCTACAAACGCCCCGCCTTCTGGGGATTGCACTTGATCGACTGCAAGAACATTCACTTCAACGCGGTGACCGTGCGATTCCGCAACAACAACTACAACAATGATGGATTCGACATCGATGGCTGTGAGAATGTGCTCATCGAGAACTGTGATCTCAGCACCGGAGACGACGCGATCTGCTTGAAGAGTTCAAAGAACCCGTGCCGAAACATTGTGGTCCGCGGATGTAAGCTGGACAGCAACACGGCTGCATTGAAGTTCGGCACTTCATCCCGCGGCGGGTTCATCGATGTGACGGTGACCAACTGCTATTTTCACGACTGTCCCATGGGCGCGATCAAGCTGCAGTCGGTGGACGGCGGACGCCTGGAGAATGTCGATATCTCCCGAGTGGTCATGAAAGAGGTGGGCTGTCCGTTATTCATACGTCTAGGCAATCGAGGCAGTCACTTTGGCGAAGGACGCGAAAGTCCGCCCGTCGGCACATTAAAAAACATACGTATCAGCGATGTCGTTGCCAAGGTCATCATAGAGGATCGAGCGAAAGCTGCTGAAGCGGTGTACAAGAATCTGGAAGTGGACACGACGCCCGGCGTGACTGACAAAGAGAAGTCGAAAGCCGGGCCGATTATGATCACGGGCATCCCCGGTCATTTCGTCGAAAACGTCGTCCTAGAGAACATCCAGATCTCCTTCCCGGGGCATGGCACGGAAGAAGATGCACGACGCACCGTTGCTGAAGACATTGATCGCTATCCGGAACAATTTTTCTTTGGCGTGCTGCCGGCTTGGGGGCCTACATCCGCCATGCAAGGAAGATTGAGTTCAAGAATGTCCAGCTGACGACTCGCGACGCGGACGAACGACAAAAGGTGGTGCTGGATGATGTTGAAGGTTTCGTCGATCAGTAAGCGTCGTTCCGGGTCACAGCAAACTCACCTGGGCACCGATCCAAACGCAAAGCCGGCTGCGGCGGCAACCCGAATGGACGTGGGCGGGATCGGGATCGCGAGCTCACCGGCGTCACCGGCGAAACTCTGACCGTGACCGGCTCTTTTGCGTCGACGGAGTGCCGCAATTCGTTATAACCATGTTGCGAATCAATATTCCAGACGCGATGGATTCAACTATCGTCTGGTTTCAGGCAGAAAATCGTTGCGACGCATGTGCTTTCTGCCGGAGGATGCCTTCCGCCCACACCCTTGAGAGCATGCAGTAAGGAATCGAATGACTGACGAAGACACTCCGACAGCCGAGCCGGCGACTGTTGGCCCGGCCCGCGACTTACCCGTGGTGCCGACTCAGTTCATCTATCCGTTTGTGATGGTCACGACGCTCTTTGCGCTCTGGGGCTTCGCCAACGACATCACCAACCCCTTGGTGCGGGCGTTCAAAGAGATCTTCTTGATCAGCAACGCTCAAAGCAGTCTGGTTCAATGGGCGTTCTATGGCGGCTACGCCACGATGGCGATCCCGGCGGCGCTGGTGATCCGCAAGGTTTCCTACAAGTCCGGCATTATCGTCGGGCTGTTGCTGTACGCAATCGGCGCACTGTTGACGATTCCGGCCAGCATGATGATGAACTTCAACGTCTTCCTGGTCGGCTTTTACGTCCTGACATTCGGGCTGGCGTTTTTGGAAACAACCGCGAATCCGTACATCCTGTCGATGGGCCCGCGGGAAACGGCGACGCAACGACTCAATCTTGCCCAGGCCTTCAACCCGATCGGATCGCTGACCGGCATGGTGGTCGCCAGTACCTTCATCTTGCCGGCCCTCCAAGTGTCGGAGTTCCGGGAGACGCAACTGCAGGCGCACCCGGAATACGCGACGATGTTGCCCAGTGAAGTCGATGGCTTGATCACCGCGGCGATGGAGCAGCATGCCGAAGATCACTTTGACGCTCGGCAAGAAATGGTGGCGCATGACTTGGACGTCGTGAAAACGCCGTACGTTGTCATCGCAATCGTTGTGCTGCTGGTACTCGTCGTCTTCGCCGTCTCGAAACTGCCCGATACGGGGCATGAGGAGGAAAAGATCTCGCTGAAGGCGCTGTTGAAGCACCTGATGACGAGTTGGCGATTCGTCGGCGGCGTGGTCGCGCAGGCGTTTTACGTCGGCGCGCAGATCATGTGTTGGACGTTCATCATTCACTATGGGATGACACTCGTCGGACTGAGCGCGGCACAGGCACAAAACTACAACATCATTGCGATGGTGATCTTTCTGGCCAGTCGGTTCATTTGCACCTTCATTCTGAAATACCTGTCGCCGGGCTTGCTGCTGGGAATCCTAGCCGTCGGCGGCGGCTTGCTGACGACCGGAGCGATCTTCATCCAAGGCATGTCGGGCTTGTATTGCTTGATCGGCGTTTCCGCCTGCATGTCGCTGATGTTCCCGACCATTTACGGTATCGCTCTGAGCGGATTGACGCCCAATGACGCCAAGTTGGGATCCGCAGGTTTGATCTTTGCGATTGTCGGCGGCGCGTTCCTGCCACGCTATCAAGGCGGATTGATCGACGGCCCCGGGATGACGATCGCGGGCCAAACGTTGGAATCCGTTCGCGTGTCGTTCTTCTTGCCGCTGATCTGTTTCGTCGTCATCGCGGTCTTCGGATTCGCGGTCTACCTGTGCTCGGGACAAACTGAAAACGAAGCCACTGCGTCGAGTTGAGTCGTCACACCCGAAGTGATTTGCCACTGTCGGCTTTCAGATAGAGAATCGCGAAAATGAGATTTGCATCAACGAAGCTTCTTGTTTGCTGCCTGGCGGCAGCAACGATCGGACTGCCATGCTTTTCGCAGGATGTGACTCAGGCCAACAAGAGGTTGCCGGCGTCCCTTGAGACGGATGGCGAAAAGAAGCTCGATGTCCAATACAAGGAAGTCCAGGGCAAAAAGCTGTCCTTGGATCTCTATTACCCACAGGAAAAGCGTGACAGCAAGTGCCCGCTGATCGTCTACACGCACGGCGGAGGCTGGGCGGCGGGCAGCAGGCACGGCGTCACCAAAGGCTTGTTCAAACCGCTGTTTGAGAAACTGATCGAAACAGGCTTCTGCGTGGCGTCGGTGGATTACCGGCTTACCAAGAAGGGCAGCGGGGTCTTGATGCGCGACTGTGTGATCGATTGCAAGGATGCGGTGAGGTATCTGGCCAGCAACGGCGAAGCGCTGGGCCTGGATCCCACCCGCTTTTTTGTGATGGGAGATTCCGCCGGAGGACAGATCGCGCAGATGCTGCTGCTTTCGGCGCCGGAAAGTTTACCGGGAGATCCAAGTCTGGCGGATGCCAACTACAACATCGTGGCCGGCGTCTCCTGGTATGGCCCCTGCGATTTCGAGAAAGTTGACTTGTTTGAGACGTCTGATTCATCCAAGAAAGCGGACCGCTTTGGCGGCCGGATTCTGGAGTCGGATGCCGATCCGAAAATCAAATTGGCCCGTTACCGCGAAATGAGCCCGATCAATTATCTGTCCGAGGACAGCCCGCCACTGCTGATGATCCAGGGTGACAAAGACACGACCATTCCGGTCAAGCACGCGTGGTACATGCAAGAGAAAGCGGAAGCACTCAATGCACCGGTCGAGGTCATGATCATCCGTAATTCCGGACACAACTGGCGAAAGGTGGGCGCGGAGATCGAACCGTCATTCGATGCCATTGTCGACCGCAGCGTGCAATTCTTGGTGGAACAGTTGTCAAACACAGGCAGCAATTGAACATGACGAAGTTCGCATGGATTTTGTTGTTGGTCCTGGTGACCGGAAGTGTTTGTCGAGCAGCCGAGACGGATGCGGATTGGTACGTGTCGACCAACGGATCGGACAGCTGGTCAGGCACGCTGGCGGAACCCAACCCACAGGGCAACGACGGGCCGTTTGCAACCTTGCAGCGGGCGCGTGACGCGATTCGGGAGTTGGGAGGGCGTCCGTCCAACGATGTCGTGGTCCTCGTCCGCGAAGGAACCTACCGACTGGATGAGACCGTTGTGTTCGGGTTGCAAGATTCTCCGCAGGGCGATGCAACCGTCACCTACGCCGCCTATCCCGGCGAAACACCGGTGTTCAGTTCGGGGAAGACAATCGACGGGTGGAAGAAGGTCACCGAGACCCTGCCGGGCTTACCGGACGCGGCGGTCGGTCACGTCTGGGCGGCGGATGTCTCGGATCGATTCTTTACACTCTACGACGACGAAGGCATGCTGCCGCGAGCCCGCTCGGCTGGATTTATCCCGCTCAGCGGCGGCAGTCGTAACCGGCTTCATTTTCCCAAGGGCCGATTGAAGAATTGGCCGAATGTGAAGGACGTGGAAATCATCGTCCGCCCGCATCATGCTTGGATCTCCAATGTGCTGCCGTTGGCATCGGTGGACGAACAAACACAGCTGGCGAGCACGTCGATCGACGCAACCTACGCCATGAACAAGTTGCATTTCTTGCCCACCGTCGAATCGTGCTGGGTGGAGAACGTGTTGGAGGAACTCGACGAACCGGGCGAATGGGTGCTCAACACAAAGCAAGGCAAGGTCTACCTCTGGCCGCGAAACCAGACGCCCGTGGTGGCGCCTCAATTGACGGAGTTGATTCGCATCGAAGGCGACGTCGACAAACAAGGGCCCAAGGACATCCCGGCCAGGAATCTGTGCTTTCGCGGTCTGACATTCTTGCACGGCGAACGCTATCTGTTGACCGCTGACGACGCGGGCCTGCAGCACGACTGGGACATGCACGACAAGGCCAACGCGTTGGTTCGGCTACGCGGCACCGAGAACTGCGCGATCGAGCAATGTCGCTTCGCCCACAGTGGCAGCGGTGCGATTCGCGTGGATTTGCACGGCCGGCAAAACAAAATCTCCGGCAACCATATCGAGCAGATGGGAGGAGCCGGCATCCTGCTTTGCGGCTACGGCCCAGGCACCAAGGATGTCAATCGCAACAATCTGGTGCTCAACAATCACATCCACCATCTGGGACGCATCTACCTGCATTCGCCCGCAATCCTGGTCTGGCAAAGCGGCAACAATCGCGTGGCGAACAACCTGATCCATCACATGCCTTACTGTGGAATCATCGTCTCTGGTTTCATGACGCACTTCTTCGACAGAAACGGCCGAGAGCTTTGCCGGACCATCAGGAAGCACGAAGTCGGTGACGTGCCGCGCAATCCGACGCTGGAAGAGGTTCGAACCTATCTTCACTCGCGGGACAACACGATCGAATCCAACGAGATTCATCACGTGATGGAAACCATGGGCGACGGCAACGGAATCTACATCCGCGGCGCGGGTGCCGGGAATGTGATCCGCCGCAACTACATTCACCACTTGGTGACCCCGATGCTGATGCAGGCGGCGATTCGCACCGACGGTGGCCAGCGCGATACGCTGATCGCAGAAAACCTGATCTACAAGTGCATGGCGCAGGGGATCATTTTAAAACTGAACAATCGCGCCGAAAACAACATCGTGGCCGATGTTCTCGCGCCGCCCCGAGGCTACTACCTGTCGCTGCGGGAAGGGCCGATGGAGGGTGCCGTGATCAAGCGAAACATCTTTTATTCCATGGGCAACGACACGGTCTTCATCGATGAACTGGCTCCCGGAAAAGGACGCAAGACCGAGGATAGCAGAGGGCGTGAGTTGGCGCGATCGAAGGATGCCGATACCGATTTCAACATCTACTACAGCTCGACCGATCCGGAACTGGCGAAACAGACGCTGGAAAAACAACAAGGCGATGGAGTGGACGCCAACAGTCGGGCGACGGACCCGATGTTCGTCGACCCGGAGAACGGCGACTTTCGGTTCAAGCCGGGATCTCCCGCACTGGAAATGGGCATCATCCCGATCGACCTGTCCCAGATCGGATTACGCAACACCCAGCATAAGGGGGAATGATCGTGGAACCGATTGCTTTGTTTCAATGAAAGCCTCTCTAAACGCAATGGCACAGGCCTAAATCAAAAGGTATTCAGCAACCGTTGGTGTCTAGCCTTTAGGCGATTCCCGGTCGCTGCGACGCAGCGAGAGTGGGCGGCTAAAGCCCAA
>NZ_JANZKV010000205.1:55965-77664 GCF_025060895.1 Stieleria sedimenti
AGCCTGCACACCAACACTTGCACCCCTGCGATTCATCTCTGAACACTTTTTCCCCTGAGGAACGAAATAACATGCAGACATCAGGCATTGCCTTATTCGCTTTCGCGCTACTTTCGACGTTGTCGTGGGGGCTGGGGCATGTGGCCCAGGCCGCTCGTCCGAACGTGATCCTGATCATGTCGGACGACCAGGGCTACGGCGACCTCGGATGCACGGGGAACCCGATCATCAAGACGCCAGACATCGACAAGCTGGCATCGGAAAGCTCCGGTCTGCGTGATTACCACGTCGCCCCGACGTGTTCCCCCACGCGTTGCTCGCTGCTGACCAGTCTGACAACATCGCCGCGTTCTACGGCATGATCACCAACATCGATGACAATGTTGGCAAGACCCGCGAGCTGATCGAAGAACTCGGAATCGCTGAGAATACCATCTTCATTTTCACGACGGACAACGGGACGGCGAGCGGGCCAAAGATCTACAATGCCGGAATGCGTGCCGGCAAAGGAAGCCCGTATGACGGTGGTCACCGCGTACCGTTCTTTGTGCATTGGCCGGCCGGTGGCTTGACCAAGCAGCACCATGTCGACCAGCTAACCCACGCCGTCGACATCGTACCAACGCTGCTCGACATGACCGGCGTACCGAAGCCTGAATCGGTGAAATTTGATGGCGTCTCGATCGCCAGCTTGCTCGATCCGACCAAAGACGTCGATTGGCCTGAACGGTTTGTCATCAGCGATTCGCAACGCGTTCGCGATCCGATCAAGTGGCGTGGATCGTCGGTCATGTCGCAACAGTATCGGCTGATCAACGGTAAAGAGCTGTACGATATCGCAGCGGACCCGGGACAAAAGAACAACATCGCTAAGAAGCGTCCCCAGGTCGTCGCGAAGATGCGAGAGTTTTATGAACAGTGGTGGGCGGAGCTTGAGCCGACATTTTCGCAAACGACCGAGATTTACCTCGGCCATCCCGAACACCCGGTTGTGAGCCTGACCGCTCACGACTGGATCCAGGAGGTTTATCCCCCATGGCACCAAGGTTCGATCCGCGCGGCGATTGAGCTTCAGGCCTCCGGAGAACTCGTTCACAAGGGCCACTGGGCGGTCAAGGTGATCCAAGATGGCACGTACGAAATCTCTCTCCGCCGCTGGCCCGTCGAGTCGGGAACTGCGATCAATGCGCCGCTCTCTGCGGGCGACAACGTCTCAGGAGCCGCAAAGGCGTTTCGCACCACGCCCGGAGTTGTCATCGGCGCGACCCACGGTGTGCTGCGTCTGGACGGCAAGGATCTTGACCGGAAGCCGGTCGAGACGGATGCCGAAGCAGTCCGCTTCGTCACGAAACTCAAAAAGGGTTCGCATCAGCTCGCCCCCTATTTCGAGATCAAGGACGGCGAGTTGGGCGCGTACTACGTCGTCGTCACCCACCTCGATTAATCAGAAAGCGTCGTCGCGGAAAACAACTCCACCGCTTTCGCCAAGCCGGTTTACACCCAAGTAGAGAGACGATCTTGACAGGCCCAAAGAGAAACTTCAAATGTCATTGAATCCGAAATCCTGCGTCCTACCCATCCTGGTGATTGCAGCTCTAAGCGGGCTGTTTACTCAACCGGTCCGAGCGGACGACCGCAAGCCAAATTTCGTGGTGATCTTCGCCGATGATCTCGGGTACGGCGACATCAGTTGTTACAGCCCAAAAGGCGTTAAAACTCCACACATTGACGCGCTGTCCGAAGAAGGATTTCGCAGCACGGATTTTTTTGTTCCGGCCAATGTGTGCAGCCCTTCGCGGGCCTCGCTGTTGACCGGACGCTACCCGATGCGATGCGGCATGCCAGTCGCCCGAACGGAAACGCCGGGTTCCAAGTACAAGGACTACGGTTTCGCCCCCGATGAAATCACGATCCCCGAATTGCTTGGGCCCGCCGGCTATCGTTCGCTGATGGTGGGCAAGTGGCACTTGGGCATGGACGTCGAGGGCTCCCATCCGATCGACGCCGGATTCGACGAACACCTTGGCATCCCCAGCAATTACTCCAAGAACCGCGGGCCAAACTACAACACGCTGTATCGCGGCAAGAAAGTCGAACAACAGAACGTTCGATGTCAGGAACTGACACGACGCTATACCGATGAAGTTGTCAAATTCATCGAGCGGCAGAAAGACGATCCGTTTTTCATCTACGTTTCGCATCACATCGTGCATTCCCCGCTGTTGCCCAGCAAAGACTTCGTCGGCTCGTCACAGAAAGGCAAGTACGGGGACTTCATCAAAGAACTTGATCACAGCACCGGGCGGATCATGAAATCGATTCGCGATGCCGGCCTCGATGACAACACGCTCGTGGTCTTTACTTCGGACAACGGCCCGACAAGATTCGGGTCCACGGGCGGCTTGAACGGCGGCAAGTACTGCACGATGGAAGGCGGACACCGCGTACCGGGCATTTTTCGCTGGCCTGGCAAGATTCCGCCCAACCGAGTGTCCGATGTCACGCTGACCAGCATGGACCTGTTGCCCCTGTTCTGTGAACTCGCCGGAGTGGAGCCACCGAGTGATCGTAAGATCGACGGGAAACAGATCCTGCCCATCCTTCAAGGCAAGGTGACCGAAACGCCCCACAAGGTTCTGTACTACTACAACGGCACCAATCTGCAGGCGGTCCGTGAGGGCGACTGGAAACTGCATCTGCCGCGGACGCCGAAGGATCAGCCGTTCTGGTCCAAGAAGCCGGACAAGACGAAAGGCTTTGTGACCTTGCGTGAACCGAGACTCTTCAATTTGAAGCACGACCTCGGCGAAAAACACAACATCGCCGACGATCACCCCTCGATCGTGCAGCGGCTTCAAACCCGGGCCGAAGAAGCCGTCGCGGAACTCGGCGACGTCCGCGTCACCGGATCCGATCAACGAAAAATCAACTTGGTCGATCCGCAGGAGCGATCATGATCTATCACCTGCCACTCGCCTTCTGCCTGTGCGTCTCGACCGCATTGAATACACCTCAGAACTTGCCGGACGAACAGAGACACCTTCGGAGCAAAGCATGAAAAGATTTTATCTGGCCGTAGCCACTGCGCTCATGGCGGTTGCTACCCACGCCGACGAACCCGCCACCGGAACCATCACGGTCACGCATTCGGCGGTCGAAGGCATCGGTGCCGAACCAGGCGTCATGCGTCGTGACCCGAGCGACATCATCAAAGTCGACGACTTGTATTACGTGTGGTATTCGAAGGGAAAGATCTCGCCGGGATACGATGCGACCGTCTGGTATGCGACCTCGCCGGATGGTCACAAGTGGACCGAGAAAGGCATGGCGCTTGCCAAGGGCGAACCCGGAAGCTGGGAAGGGGCAAGCGTCTTCACGCCCAACATTCTGGTTGCCGAAGGACGCTACTGGCTGTTCTACACCGGAACGTCCAGAGCGTACGGCAAGGGATTCAATCCTGATTCAAAGATCGGGATCGCCGTGTCGGACTCGCCCGAGGGTCCCTGGCAGCGTCTGGCCACCAATCCGGCTTTGAAGAACAGCGACAACCCGTCGGATTTCGACAGCCATCTTGTCGATGATGCCTGCCTGATCGTTCGCGACGGCAGGTACTGGTTTTACTACAAAGGCCGCCAGCTGGGCAAAGGTCCCGGGCAAACTCAAATGGGCCTGGCGATCGCCGAACATCCGCAGGGTCCCTATGTGCGGCACGAGGCGAATCCGGTGATCCCCGGCAATCACGAAGTACTGGTCTGGCCGCAGGGCTCGGGCGTCGCCGCGATGATCGGCACGACGGGGCCGAAAGCGATCACCAATTCGATCCTCTATGCTGAGGACGGAATCCATTTTTCGAAAACGCACCACGTGATCGATGGTCCGTGGGCCGGGGGAGCCTATCGTCCTGAAGCGTTTACGCAGAGCGGGACGGGTGAAATTCCGACATGGGGCGTTGAGATCGGACGGGCGAGAGGCCGGAACACCCGGCTGCCCTTCATTGAGCGGTTTAATGTAACGGAGAAACAATAAGATGAAGATACCGATGAAAATTTGTTTGGGAATCGTTGGAGCAGCTCTCGGTATGGCTGCCCAGGGGGCTTCTGCCGACGACACGTTTGCCGACGACTTGGCCTTTATGAAAAAACATACGCCGATCGTTGTGTTGCGTGACGGCGGCGCCGCGGTCGCCGTGGCGCCCGCCTATCAGGGCCGTGTGATGACCAGCACCTTCGACCACCAGTCCGGACCGAGCTTCGGCTGGATCAACCGCCCGGTCATCCAACAGGGCCTCCTTTCGGACGAGCAGAAAAAGGGCACGCTCGAAGAGCACATCTCTATCTTCGGCGGAGAAGAACGGTTCTGGCTGGGACCGGAAGGCGGTCAGTACGCCTTGTTCTTTAAGCCAGGATCAAACTTCGAATTCTCCGACTGGGCCACTCCACCGGCAATCGATACCGAAGCCTACGAACTCGTCGAACAAACCGGCGCATCGGCAAGGTTCAAGCACGCGACGGAACTGATCAACTACAGCGGCGCCGAGTTCCAGGTGGGGATTGAACGCACCGTGAAACTGCTGGACAAGCAAGAGGCCTCCCAGTTGTTGGACGTCGAACTCGGTGAGGGGCTGCGGATGGTGGGCTATGAGACGGACAACCGAATCACCAACACCGGTTCGCACGCCTGGAAGCCGGAAACCGGGCTGCTTTCGATCTGGATCCTCGGCATGTACAACCCCTCCCCCGAAACAACCGTGGTCATTCCCTTTCACCAGGGCAGCGACAAGCAGCTCGGCCCAAGGGTCAATGACACGTACTTCGGTAAGGTGCCGCCGGATTACCTGCAAGTCGAAGACGACAAGCTGTTTTTCCGCGGCGACGGCACGCGTCGCGGGAAGATCGGAATCAGTCCGCAGCGTTCCAAGGGAATCGCAGGCAGCTACGACGCCGCCGGAGGAGTGTTGAACATCGTCACCTACAACGTTCAGGACGCGCCACACGGATTCGTCAACTCGATGTGGGAGCTGCAGGATCAGCCGTATTCCGGTGACGTGATCAATTCCTACAACGATGGTTCACCCGAACCGGGCAAGCCCCCGCTGGGACCGTTTTACGAGCTGGAAACCTCATCCCCAGCCGCGGCACTGAAACCCGGCGAGACGATGCGGCACGTGCAACGAACCTACCATCTGCAGGGTTCGGAAGACCAACTCGACACGCTCGCCCAGCAACTCCTCGGAGTCCGTCTGGATGGGATCGAGGACGCGTTCTAGGCATGTCATGCTCCAATTGCCAAAACGGGTTGAATTGATCCGAACTCATTCTTTTTCCGACGACCGATAGCCGGAGAAACCGCCAGATGCACCTGCCGGGCCATACCTTTGGCGTCACCAGGCTTTCGCTCGTGTCTGGGAAATCAGGCATCGTGGGCCCCAAGGCAGTCCACGCTATCTCATCCAGAACCGCAAAACTTCCGACACGCAATTTGGAAAAAAATTGACAAACCGCCAAGCGTTTCGCCGCGGTGTCGAAGCCGACCGGATCCCCGAAAGCCTTCGAGGTCGCCGCCACGTGCGCGCCGGCATACAACCCCGCAAAGTGGGGCCATCCATGCAATTCGTGCTCCGCGACCGGCAACTGCTCGGGGTTCATTTCAGCCACGGAAATGTCGCGAGCGTTGTCAGTCACGGCTATCCGCTGCCCGCGTCAGGCGTCAAATGGAAACGTCGATCGCCTTTTGTCGAATTGCGGGCTGGCTGCCTGCAGTCTATGGCTAGCAATTGCAAGAGGATTCAAACTCTCGCACTTGGCGTTCTGCTTCATCGCGGGCGATGCCGTATCGTTCTTGCACGACACCGACCATCTCTTCACGCTTGCCATCGATGCGATCGAGTTCGTCGTCGGTCAATTTGCCCCACTTCTGTTGCGCCTGACCCTTGACTTGTTTCCACTTGCCTTCGATTTGATCCCAATTCATTTTTCGTCCCTTTGTTTGTTGAGTGTTAGAAGAACGCCGCTTCGCTGAGCGGCCCAAACCACTTCATGCACGTTACGGACCAATGCGGAAGAACTCGGACAGGTGTCGCGGCAACACGGTGTTTGCGACGGCCCGTCTATTCACGGCGAGGCGATTGGTTGCTAATCGACCACGGGCGACGTTCACGTCGCCCGTTTTGCGATCACGCTGAACTTCAATCTCGCCGTCCGGCGTTTCCACCTCGAGCAACGTTTCTTTGTTCTCGCAGCCTGCCAGAACGAATCCGAGCGTGGCGGCGAACGTCAGCAACAAGGCATGCATGAGGTCTCGATAACGCTTCACGAGAGGGTCCCGGGTTTTTATGTTCAAAAGATTCGGCGCCGTGCCCTGAAAGTCGGCCTATCGGCAACAGCGCGTGCCAGACGATGGCGGGTGGCCAGACGATGGCGGGTGCGCGGGTAACCTAAGCAAAGCCTGTACCGAATGGTTGGCACAGAGTGTGCGGTTCATTCAGGGCGCGAACCGATTTCACTACAGACTGGAAATTGATCTGGCATGAGAAGCGACCGATTTGACCTCATTGCGATCGGAACCGGTCCGTCCGCGTCAACGATCGCGAAGAAGACTGCGGATGATGGGAAGCGGGTCGCTGTCATCGAGTCGCGGGAATATGGCGGCACCTGTGCACTACGTGGTTGCAACCCGAAGAAGGTCTACACCAATGCAGCTGATTTGATCGATCGGGTTTGCAATGGACAGGACAAGTTCATTGAATCCGAAGAGCTGCATGCCAATTGGACAAGGCTATTGCGATTCAAGCGTGAATTCACCGATCCTGTACTTGATCACAGCGAAGCATCGTTCCAGAAACGCGGGATCGCGACCTTTCATGGGGAGGCAGCGTTCATTGATCCAACGACGGTCCGTGTCGGTGAACAGCAACTCTCCGGAGATCGCATTTTTATCGGCGTCGGAGCCCATCCGCGACCGCTCGGCGTGCGCGGCGGCGAACTGGTGATTCGTAGTGACGAGTTTCTTGATTTAGAAACGATTCCGCAGCAGATTGTCTTCATCGGAGGCGGCTATATATCCATGGAGTTTGCATGTGTGGCAGCGCGGTTCGGCTCGCAGGTGACTGTTTTGGAAAGGGGTGGCCGTGTGCTGTCCCCATTTGATCCGGACCTGGTCAAGCAATTGGTGCACTACGGGAAGCTGCACGGAATCGACGTCCGGACCCATGCGGAGGTCGCCGAGATTTCCCAACGGGATGACGGGTCGTTCGTCGTGCACTACGGTGAACCGGGGCGGAGGCAAGCGACCTTGGAAGCCGACTTGGTGGTTCACGGCGCGGGGCGTGTGCCGAACCTCGGTTGCTTGAATCTGAAAGCCGGGAAGATTGCTTTCGGCGACGATGGAATCAAAGTCGATTCGCAGATGCGAAGCATCTCCAATCCGGTCGTTTATTCTGCGGGTGACTGTGCTGATACGGGAAAGCCGCGCCTCACGCCGGTTGCCAATGAAGAGGCACGCGCCGTCGTCGAAAACCTGTTCGCCGAACACCCGCAAGATCGGCCGGACTGTGGACAGATTCCGAAAGTCGCCTTTACCGTTCCGCCGATCGCATCAGTGGGGATGTCACAACATCAGGCAGAAGAATCGCACAACGTTGTCGTTCACCATCAAGACACGTCGTTGACGGGTTCGGTCCGCAAATCACTCCAACCTTGTGGCGGGTACAAACTACTCATCGACAAAGACAGCGATCGTATCCTGGGGGCACACCTGATCGGCCCGGCGGCGGACGAGACGATTAACTTATTCGCACTGGCCATGAAGTTTGGATTGACAGCCGCGGACATCAAGTCGACGTTGTTCGCATTCCCGACGCATGCGTCTGATGTGCGTCAGATGCTTTAAGCCCTCCGCGTGGCATTCGTCGCGTCGGATCACCCATCAATACGCCGCAACGGTGTGCTTGCTAGTCGATCGGCTGAAGGTCAGCCGGATGACCGGCGTACATCAGGGTGTCGAGGTGCGATGATGCCGATCGACCGCGGCGACGGCGACCGTCACGGTCACGGTCGCGGCGTGAATTCGAATCACGCGGGTTCGCATCACGCCGGTTCGACGCGTCGCGCGTCTCGGACTGACTCTCGCGGAGTTTTAATGCGGCTTGCTCGGTGTAGGGAGCTTCCAAGCCTCGACGATTGTGGTAGTGATTGAAGACCCGTTCGTACATCGGGCGCAATCTGCCGCGACTGTTATTGGAGATCGATTTGTAGTGATAGCGTCCTTCCACACTTCGGTACGCGACGTATGGCACGTCGAAACCCAAGTTGTACTTTGCGGTGTACTCAAATCCCTTCAGCAGCCGGTTGTCCAGGGCGCCGTACAGATCGACGCCCTGGATCCATGCCGTCTCGCAAGTGTTGGCTAAAAACTCCAATCCCATCTGGGTGTGGGCTTGGTCTCGACCAGATTCTTGGCACTGCCCGGATTCCATGAAGTAGTTCCCGATCGCGCCGTTGCCTTTGCCGCCGAGATAGTAATCCTTGGCTCGGTCGAACATCTGTCGGTCGTCCAGGACGACACTCATCGCGATCATCACCTGCAACATCGATGCGTCCCAATTGCCGTTGGCCGTCGGATAAAAGTCTTTGATCACCGGGTACCAGACGTTTCGCAGCATCGATTCGAACCGTGCTTGCTCATTTTCAGGCCATTGTCCCCACGTGTGTTTAAGCAGTTCCGCCGCGATACAAAAGTCGTGCCCGCTCATGCCGATCAGCAATCGGGCATCATGGTTGCCGATCGACTGCAGCGTCCCGGACCACGCGTTGAGGATCTCCGCAGACTTGACGGCGTGCAATTCCTTTCCCGAAAGGGCCCAGCAAAGCGCATGGTAATAGGCCGCCCGTGCATCACTGCTGAATTCGGACGATCCGATGTCGGGATCGTTGTAGGCACCACGCTCGACGTGTGCGAAAGGCTGCGGTTTCCAGTCGAGGGAGGCATAACGCGAGCTGCGGAGTCGTTCCCACGCATCACCCCAGGGCTGTTCCTCCGCCGCGATCTTGGATTTGACAAACTCAATACTGGCTCGGCTGTGGGCGATCCCGGGGTGGACAAATTGGCCGAACGCGGGCACAGCTTGAGTACAGGCGAGCACGAGAACGAAGGTGGCGAGCGACACAGTGGGCATTTTGTTCATGTGCGTGGCGTCTCGTTCGAGTGGTTGGTATTCTCAGTCCGGATGATCTGTCCGGATCACGATAAACGAAGCAAGTATACTACGCGGCCATGAACTACCAACCAACAGCGTTTTCGGTCTTCATTCTCGCGGCGGCGATCTTCTGCGGGACGAATCCTGAGACCTCCGCAGCGACCACGGCAACCCCCAATCTTGTGATCATTTTTGCCGACGACCTCGGATACGGGGACGTCAGTTGTTATGGAGCGACCAAGATCAGCACTCCGAACATTGACCGTCTGGCGAGCCAGGGGATGCGGTTTTCGGATGCCCATTCGGCAGCCTCGCTCTGTTCGCCCTCCCGTTACGGATTGTTGACAGGCCAATCCCCTTGGCGGCTTCATCGAAAAGGCAATGGTTACCGCCTCAGTCCCGGCCAGACCACACTTGCATCGTACCTCAAACAGGCCGGTTACACGTCGGCGGCGATCGGGAAATGGCACCTGGGATACAGCAAGGACTGGAACGAGTTGCCGATTACCGGGCCGTTGGAGGTCGGCTTCGATTATCACTTCGGCGTGCCCTCCAATCACAACGATTCGACTCGGGCGTTCATCGAAAACCACGATCTGGTCGGTCGCAAGCCGGGCGAACCCTATCGCATCGTCAAAGGGCGGGACTTTCCCGAAGGCCTCGACCGGCCGCGGGTTGAAGACCAAGTCGACAGCACACTCACCGACAAGGCCGTCGCGTTTCTGCAACGCAATGCCGACCGGCCGTTCTTTCTGTACTTTACCCCTTGCGCCCCGCACACCCACGTCACCCCGGCGGCCGAGTTCCGCGGCAGCAGCAAAGCCGGACTGTTCGGGGACCATGTGCAGGAACTCGATGCGCATGTCGGCACCATTCTCGACACGCTCGATGCGTTGGGGCTAGCCGACGAGACATTGGTCGTGTTCACCAGCGACAACGGATCCACGCCGAAGGATTTCAAGGGAACCCATGGCGTCAAACTGAATCTGGCCGATGGCTCCGGAGACATCCTGAAGAAGTACAAGACCGCCAAGGAAGATGCAAAGAAGATGGGGCACGTCACCAACGGGCCATGGCGAGATGGAAAAGGCTATGCCTACGAGGGCGGCCACCGAGTCCCCTTGATCGTTCGTTGGCCCGGACGAATCGAAGCGGGAAGCACGTCCGACTGCACGGTCACGCTAGCGGACTTGTTCGCCACGTCGGCGGAGTTCATCGGCGGTGAACTTCCGCATCATGCCGCCGTCGACTCGTTCAGTTTAATTCCGGTGCTGCTGGGCAAGGAACGTCGAATTGCCGGGCGAGAGGCGGTTTTGATTCTGGGCAATGGCAAAGACAGTGCGATCGCGGTCTGCACCGGTCGCTGGAAGTTGATCGTGCGATACGGCAGCGACAAAGACCAAGGGAATGAGCTATACGACTTGGCCAACGATCCGGGCGAACAGAGCGATCTCTCCGAACAACGGCCCGAGGTCGTGAAACGACTGCAAGCCCTTCTCGAGAAAGCCGAACGGGACGGACGCACCCGATCTTAAAGAACGGGCAAACAAGCACCGCATCACCACACCAGCGGGGAGCGTGATGATCGACACGCGGAGCGACATCTATTCGCTCGGCGTGCTGCTGTACGAATTGCTGACCGGATCGACGCCTTTCGAACGTGAGCAATTTAATTCTGTCGGTCTGGATGAGGTCCGTCGTATCATCCGCGAGGTCGACCCGCCCAAGGACCAAGCCACAAAACCAGGCCGCTACGATCCCTGCCCCTGCAACAGCGGAAAAAAATACAAGTTCTGCTGCGAACGCGTGTCACGCGCCCGTTAGTGCTCTGGCAATCTTTCGAAGTGGCGTAAGCTTCCAGCTTGCCGTCTCGTTTCACTCGTGAAACGCAAGCTGGAAGCTTACGCCACTTTCTTGCTGACTCTAAAATTTAGCGTTGACAAAGCCTTCGTGCTCGTTCTACTTCGTGCCGCGGTTGGGGCGAACGGGCAACGGCGGAGTCGTCGGTCTCGGCCCTTGCAGATCGAAGAATCGCATGTTGTTGCCGACACGGTCGTAGTCGCCGAGGTCCGACCGCATCTCGTTGGCGAGCGCCACGAGACTCCACACGACCGCGGGGTGGTCGTCCGCCACGTTCGTCGTTTCACCGGGATCTTGCTCCAGGTCGACCAGAAACGGGCTGTCAAAACCGATGCGATCGGCCGGGGCGATGTGCACATTTCGGCGGAACTCCACCGCGCCGACGGGTTCGTCCTCGCGCGGCAGATGCAATTTCCATTTGCCCTGACGGACGGCCTGCAGGTGGACGCGCAGATAATAGAAATACGCTTTGTCTGGGTTTGCGTCTTCAAACTTGCCGTGCAATAGATGCCGAATGTCTTCGCCGTCGATGACGCGATCGGACGGCAGTTCGGCACCGGCTAGCGCCGCGAACGTGGGAAGGACATCCAGCGTGCTGGCAATCGAATCACAGGTTTGTCCCGCCGGCACGTGACGATTCCCCCAAACGATGCAGGGCACCCGCACGCCGCCTTCAAAGGTCGACACTTTGCCGCTTCGCAATCGACCTGCCGATCCACCGTGGTCGCCGGGAAGGTGTCCGTCGGCATGGTCTTTGTTCTTGATCAGCCACGGACCGTTGTCGCTGGTAAAGATGACGTAGGTGTTGTCTTTGAGCCCCATTTCCGTGACGGCGTCGAGCAGTCGGCCGACGTTGAAATCGATTTCCTCAATCACGTCGCCATACAAACCTCGTGGGCTTTTGCCTTTGAATTTCGGCGACGCGTCCAGGCGAGTGTGCGGCATCGTATGGGGGATGTAAGCAAAAAACGGCTGATCCTTGTGCTTCCGCATGAACGCGATCGCTTCGTCGGTATACCGCCGGGTCAGCGTCGCCATCTCCGTTTTTGGTTCGATCAGTTCTTCATTGCGATACAGATCAACGACTCTGTCGTTACTCGTCGGCGTGCCGAAGAAAGAATCGAAGCCTTGGCGGGTAGGGAACAGGTCCATGTAGAAATCCTGCTGGGCGTGCTTGGCCAGATCCCATTTCCCGAAGCAGGCGGTGGCGTAGCCTTTCGTCTTGAGGATCTCCGCGACGGTGATTTCATCGCTGTGAAGAATCGGGTGAACCTGCTTCGTGTTGCCGCGTTCGGCGACACGCATCGGATAGCATCCGGTCATCAACGCCGCCCGCGACGGACCGCAAATCGGTTGTGCATAGAAGCTCGTGAACTTCACGCCTTCGGCGGCCATCGCATCCAACCGCGGCGTGCGGATGTTCGGTGATCCGAAGCAACCCACGTCGGCGTAGCCCTGGTCGTCGGTGAAGATGATCACGAAATTGGGCGGACGATCGTCGGCAAACGTCACCGGCGGCCCGAAACACGCCCAGCAGATTGTCGCAAGACAAATGATCTTTAGCGGCATGGATCGCTCCCGTCGTCCCTTGATAGGTCGTGCTGTCTTGAATCTCGCCCAATCGGCGAGCATTGTAATCTGTATCGTAGTCGACCCTTAGGGCTGTCAGGCGTGGCCTGACACTGACGCAAGCTGGAAGCGTACGCCACCTGTAGCCGGGCATCCCGTCGGGCTGTCAGGCATGGCGAGACATCACATGACGGCTTATTCTTCAGCCGCAGCTTCGAGCTTGTTGAGAGAATGCTTGATCGCACCGAGCAGTTTTTTCGAAGCATTGACGGAGAAACGGTAGCGATGTGTTTTTTCCTTGGTCTTGTTTTCCAGATGCAAGACCCGGGCATCGTGATCGTTCGCCGCTGCCAAAGACCACTGAGCGCCTTCGAGCGAGGTCTTGACCTGCACTCCCTCCTTTGTCTCTCCGGGCTTCGATTCAATCGCATCGGTGATCGCTTTGATGAACGCTTGGGTTTGCTCTTCGTTGAGCAATAACATCCCGCCGCCGGGAGGCTGCGATTCCCCCGCTTTCGATGGCACCATCAGCGAAAGTTGCACTGCCGGATCCAGTCCCGAGTAATTCGTGGCATTGACGTGGGTGTATCCGGTGCGTGAGGACGCGGCATGAACAAACGGAGAGGGATCGCCGATCCAGGACCTGTCTCCAATCACCACCGATTCGGCCTTTCATGCTCCAAACCTCTTTTCTCGATTAGGCTCTTCCGCCGATCCAGTTCCCCGTGTCGATCACTTGTCGGCGATAGTCTGGATCGCGAAGCAGCCAAATGATCGATCGATAGCGTTCGTTCAACAACTCTACTCCACGTTCGTCATGAAGCGTCTTCTTGCTCGTGCGTCTCAGGGCAGCGGCATGTTTCACCAACAACCGGCGGTGTGATTCGCTGGGTGCCGAAACCGCGACCTTGGCAATCATTTCCATCATGTGAATCGACGCATTGCGGTCGGCCGAGACATACGGTCGGAGCTGATCGAACACCAATGACGCAAAATCCTCGAACTGCTCCGGTTCGGCAACGATACGAAGCGTCTGGTCGTCGTCGTATCGGTAGGCGTCTGGCAGTTCTCGGTCGGCAAGATTCTCCAAGGCCGATTGGATCCAATCCATGCAGTTCGTTGCGGTAAACGGATCGTTCACGCCAGGAGACAGTGCCCGCATCGCCACCTCGATGAGCTGGTTGAAGACAAACCGCAGATTCTGTTTCGCAGTCCGCTGTGAGCCTGAAACGAACGTGGCAAGCATTTGTTCAACGATTTCATCGGTAACATTGGATTCGGGGGACGCCAACATCAGCACATTTCCGGGGGTGACATAATCGCCCGCGCGAAACCGCATCCGGATCACCAATTCGTTTTGCACGGCAATCTGCATCAGTCCGTCCGTATCGACAAACTCCACATATCCGGGGGACATTGCTTTGATAGCCGTTGCCGTATTGTAGAACGAGCCGGGCAATTTTGATTCGACCTGTCGTAGCGATCTCTGTTCGTGTGGTTTGCCTGTACGGGAGGGAAACTGATGCTCAATTTGCCGATTGAGATCACGCCCGATTCCCGCCACGATGTTGGGAACGTGAATGCTTTCGGGGATATGGTGAATAAAGTAGATCAGAACTCCTACGCTGGCGATCGCCATCAGGATTCCGACGATGATCGCGATCTGCGGAACAAACGCGGAAGTCATTGCGTCGGGACCATGACCGCTCTCTCCGTTGCGAACCGTCCTCAGGACCATCAGGCAATAGAGGAATGTCGAGATAAAAACGCCCAGGGTGAACTGGTTGCCGGTATCCCGCATGAAATTCTTCAGAAGACGCGGACCGACTTGAGAGGTGGTGTAGGAGATCGAGAGAATCGTCATGGAGAACGTGACACCGGCAACGGTAATCATCGATCCGGCGACACTGGAAAGTACGGCGCGAGCACCGGCGGGCTTGTTCGCGTAAAGCCAACTGACTTCTTCAAGCCATCCTGCACCGAAGTGGCTGTCGATCGCGGTCGTCACAAATGACAGCACGATCGCACCGACCGCCATCAACGACGGGACGAACCAATAGCTGTCACGAACGTGAGCCGCCCAGGTGATCAGAAAAGCTTTCATAGTGACTCGGTAGTTGGGACCAAACGCCTTACAGCACGCAAGCTGCCACCCGGAGATCTTAGCCCTATTTACTCTGGCAAATACCGTGCCGCCCAAAAAGGGGCAGGTGCGAACGGCACGAGCATACGTGTTGGTGTCTAGCCTTTCGGCGATTCCCGGTCGCTGCTACGCAGCGACAGTCCGTTCAGCCCGGTCTTTTGCTTCGGGTGGTTGGTGGTTTACCGGCCAGCGAGGCTTCCCGGGGCACACCGAAGAACAGATCGCGTTGATTGGGGGAACCTCGATTGCTTCGTCTCGCCGAATCACGTCAATCCGAAACACTTCGTGTGCCGTTGAAGGGCAAGCCGTTGCGGATTTCCACGCGGCAACATCTCGCCGGGCCGCTGGACTAAAATGCCCGCCCCCCCCGCACCGGACATCGCGTCCCGGTCAATTCATCCCGCATTGGATGAGACGATGAAGGCGACACCGGAACGCATTCGGGCACGTCGCAACGGATGATCGCAACGATACAGTTTATGAACCGAGCCCCAATCAATCAGATGGCAACGAACGATCGATCAACAATTTCAATCTGTGTTGCGATCCTGCTGACGTTTCCGTCGATTGCCCACGCGATCGAGGCCGATGTCTGTGTGTACGGAGGCACATCCGGCGGCGTCGTGGCCGCGGTTCAGGCGGCGCGGATGGGCAAACGCACCGTGCTTGTGGAACCGGGGAGACACCTCGGCGGGATGACGTCCGGCGGGTTAAGTGCCGTCGATATCGGTGACCCTCGCAGCGTCGGCGGACTGACCCGCGAGTACTTCACGCGGCTGGTGGCGACGTATGGCAAGGAATTGAACTGGGGGCAGCCGTTCAAGGGCAACGGCGGTCCCGCAACCGGCGGCGCGTATTCGATCGAACCCCATGTCGCCGAACGGGTTTTTGATGAGATGGCGACCGAAGCCGGTGTCGTCGTGCTCCGCAACGCCCGGCTGAGATCGGTCCGCAAAGACGACGCCCGCATCACAAAACTGGTCACCCAGGACGGCCGAAGCATTCGTGCTAAAATGTTCCTTGACACGACCTACGAAGGTGACTTGATGGCGGCGGCGGGGGTTTCCTACACGCTGACTCGCGAAGCCAATGCTCAATACGGCGAGCAGTACAACGGCATTCATTACACGGCGAAATACGCGCCCCGCACCGGGCACGAGCAACCGCAGGCGAATGGCCGTGTCCCCGGCGGCCAGGGAGTCTGGGATCGCGACTTCCCCCTCGACCCCTACGTCATCAAGGGAGTCCCTTCCAGTGGGCTGCTGCCGCTGGTCAGCGACGGTGAGCCCGGCAATCACGGCGACGCGGCTCCCGGGATCATGGCGTATTGTTTTCGCCTCTGTTTGACCACCGACCAAACCAACAGCAGGCCCATCGAAGCGCCGGACGACTACGATCCGAAACGCTACGAGTTGGTCGCTCGATTTATCGAGGCCTGTCTCGCCAACGGCGACGAGATGGACCTCCGCTGGTTCAGCAAGCACGACCCGCTGCCGAACGACAAATGGGATTTCAACACCGCCACCTTCGGCGGGAATCTGCCGGGCGCCAGTTGGGAATGGCCCGAAGCGACGTTCGATCGACGCGAGCAGATCGCCAAGGAGATCGAGAACTACCATCGCGGCCTGTTTCATTTTCTGTCCACCGATCCCCGTGTTCCGCAGAAAGTACGTGACGAGGCAGGTCGATTCGGGCTGCCGAAAGACGAGTTCACCGACCACGGCGGTTGGCCCCATCAGTTGTACATTCGAGAAGGCCGCCGCATGATCAGCGATCTCGTTCTGACCGAACATCACACCTTCGGCCGCCAAATTGCACCGAAGTGCATCGGTCTCGGTTCGTACGGCACCGACGTTCACGAAATCAGACGCATCGTCAAAGACGGTGTGGTGGCGCGGGAGGGGAAAGTTGCCGGGGGACGCGGCGGGTTCGGGCCGTACAACATCGGCTACGACGCGATCGTGCCGAAGCCGTCCGAGTGCCAGAACCTGTTCGTCACGTTCGCCCTATCCGCCAGCCACACGGCCTTTGCCAGTATTCGCATGGAACCCGTGTTGATGGTGACCAGCCAGTCCGCCGCCACCGCCGCATGCCATGCGATCGACGCGAACGTTCCGGTGCAGCAGGTCGACTACGCCACGCTGCGGACGCGACTGATCGCCGACGGTCAGGTGCTGCAATGGGAGCACGGCGCGAGGAAGACGCCACGGACATCGGTCAACGCCGCCGATTTGCCCGGCATCGCGTTGGATGACGACGAAGCGGAGTTCACCGGCCAGTGGGTGCGAAGCTCCGGCCTGCCATCATGGATCGGTTCCTCTTATCACCACGATGCAAACTCCGACCGCGGCAAAAAAACGATGACTTTCAAGCCGACCCTCCCCGCCGCCGGCCGCTACGAAGTGCGACTGCTCTACACTGCCGATGCCAACCGTTGCTCCAGGACCAAGGTGACGATTCACTCTGGCGACGGAGTGAACGTCGTCTCGGTCAATCAACAAGACCCGGCGATCGTCGACAACGTCCCTCCGGCGCTGGGGGTCTTTCACTTTGGCAAAGGCCAGTCCGGGGCCGTGGTCATTTCGAACGACGGCGCCGACGGTTATGTTTCCGTCGACGGACTACAGCTTGTCCCAATCGAAATCGCTCGCGATGAGCGTGCCGGCAGACGATCGTCGGGGTATCTCTCCCCGCAGGCCGAATCACGCGACGCGTCGCCTTCACGACCGGTCGGTCGAAAGTAAAGAACAGAAGATTCATGCATCCAATGTCCCGGTTATCAATACTCCTATTGTTTGCTGCTGTGTCCTTGCCGGCGGCAGCCGAAAATTTCGTTCGCTGGTCACTCGACGCGGCCGATTCGTCCGACATCGAACTCCACGGCAGCGCTCGTTCGGGCAAGGGAGCCGATGGAACATGTGTCGTGTTGGACGGCCAGTCGACCATCGAAGCGAAAGACGTTGGAAGTGCGTTCGAGGCTGACGAATTGACCTTCACGATCTGGGTCAATCCCTACGCATCGGATCGCGATCAGCAGATGATCGCTGCGAAGAACCGGTATTCGTTGGATGAGCGAGAGTGGTCACTGATGGTGGACCGTGACGGGCATTTTCGACTTTATCTCTGGCAGGGACGCTGGCTGACCGTCGAGGGACCACAGGCACAGCCGGGCCGTTGGCACCAGATTGGCTTGGTGATGAAACGGGATTGCGCCGAGTTGTTCGTGGATGGAGCATTCAAGGGAACCGTCAAGCTAGACCATCCGATTCGATCGACCGGCGCTCCCTTGACGTTCGGTGGTGTCAGCGACGACGGGCAGATCCGGCAGACGTTCTTCGGGGCACTGGACGAAGCCCGGTTGATTCCGCGGGCGCTGCGGCCGGATGAGATCGCGGCGCAGTATCGGCCGGTGACGGCGCGGCATGAGATCCCCAAACCGGCGCCGTTGTTTCCGCTCTGGGACGTCGCATCGACGCTGCCCAAGGCCGACGACCTGCCTCAACTCGGCGGCGTTGAGTTCCACGTGATCAAGAAGTGGGACCAGCCCCGAGACGGCTATACGTTTCTGCATGGCGTCTCACTCGCTTGGCACAAGGGACATTTGTTCGCATCGTTTGGCCACAACCGGGGCGCCGAAAACACGGTCACCGAAGAAGCCCAATTTCGTGTCAGTGACGATGGCGGAAAAACCTGGGGACCGCTGCAGGTGATCGACGCCGGTGCAGAAGAGAATCTGGCCGTCAGCCACGGCGTGTTTCTGTCTCACGGGCAAACCTTGTGGGCGTTTCACGGTGCCTATTACGGACGCATGGACCGCATTCATACCCGGGCCTATCGCTTGGAGGAATCGACCGGCCACTGGCAGCCCCTGGGCGTCGTGCTGGAACAGGGGTTCTGGCCGATGAATCAGCCCGTGCGAATGGACGACGGCAACTGGATCATGCCCGGTTTTCTGGGCAAACGCTACTCCGGCGACGCGGCGTTCCCGGCCGCCGTCGCGATCAGCCACGGCGACGACTTCACCCAGTGGGACCTCGTTCCGATCCCCGTCAGCAAGCCGGTCAAACGGATGTGGGGAGAGTCTTCGCTGTTTGTCGACGGGAACACCGTTTTTAATCTCGCTCGTTACGGTGGCGCGGCGTCGGCCCTGGCCGCGACCAGCAACGACTACGGTCGCACCTGGTCGGCTTCTCGCCCCAGTAATCTTCCGATGGCGACTTCCAAGCCGGCCGCCGGAGTGTTGAGCACGGGCCAGCGCTATCTGGTCTGTACGACGGCCCGGGATAACGGGGGAAAACGAACACCGCTGACGATCGCCGTTTCTCGCCCGAACGAAAACACGTTCCGCCGCGTGTTTGTCATCCGCCGGTCCAGGCATCACGATCAGCCGGGAGAATCCGCCGAAAACCTGAGTCTGTCGTATCCGTGCGCCATCGAACACGAGGGCAAGCTGTACGTCGGGTATTCCAACAACGGCGGCCGACGAGCAAATCTCAATAGCGCCGAGATGGCGGTGATTCCGGTTGAGGCCCTGCGGGTGAAGTGATGGAATCGCCCCGTCTGGTCTCGCAGAGATGTTATGATGCCAGATGCCCCCGATTTACTCTCACAGCGCACAAGGTCCATCTCACACCATGATCCGATTCATCGTATTGGCCGTTTCGTTGACGATGTCGGCTGCCATCGCCGGAGCCGCCGAACCTCCCAACGTGGTTCTCGTTGCCATCGACGATCTCAACGACTGGGTGGGATGTTTGGAGGGGCATCCCCAAGTGCAAACGCCGCAGATCGACAAGTTAGCGTCTCGGGGCGTGAATTTCACCAACGCGCACTGCCAGGCACCGATCTGCAATCCGTCGCGGATCAGCATGTTGCTGGGCAAGCTGCCGTCGACGACGGGACATTACTTTCTGGCGCCCGGGTTTCGTGACGTCGACGTCACCCGCGACGCGGTGACGATGTTCCAGCACTTTCGCGCGGGCGGCTATCGCGCCGAGTCGATGGGCAAAATCTTTCACGGGCCCGCCGATGCCGCTTCGTTCGATCACGTCCAGCGATCGCGCGGCCTCAGGCGCCCGCCTGGGAAAACCGAAAAACTGCGTTATCGGGTGCCGGGTTCGCATCCCGCTTGGGATTGGGGACAAGTCGACTTTGCCGATGAAGACCAGCGGGACTATCACACCGCGGCGTGGGCTGCCAAGCGGATCCCGGAATTAGCCAAACGCGATGAGCCGTTTTTCATGGCGATCGGCTTTCACCTGCCCCACGTGCCGATCTACGCGAGCAAGAAATGGTTTGACCTGTATCCGCTGGAAACGCTGGTGATGCCACCGGTGCCCCGCGGAGATCTTGACGACGTACCGCCGATCGCGGTTCAGCTGAGTCTGAATCCGACGGCCCCGCGATACGAGTGGATGAAAGACAATGGCGAAGACAAACATGCCGTACAGGCCTACTTGGCGTCCATTTCATTTGTCGATCACCTGGTCGGGATGGTGACCGATTCGATCGCAGCGGCCGGGCTGGATGACAACACGATCGTGGTGCTGTTCAGCGATCATGGTTTCCATCTCGGCGAAAAGAACAAGTGGGCCAAACGCAGCCTGTGGCAGCGGACGACGCGGGTTCCGCTGATCGTCGCCGGACCGGGGATCGCCGGCGGAGCGGATTGTGACGCACCGGTCGGCTTGATCGACGTCTATCCCACGCTGGTGGAAAGCTGTCGTTTGCCGGTCCCGGAAGGCCTGGACGGACACAGTCTAGACGGACTGTTGAACGACACCGCGTCGCCGTGGGAACATCCCGCGATTTGCACGTTTGGTCCCGGCAATCATTCGGTTCATTCGCGGCACTACCACTACATCCGTTATCGCGACGGTTCCGAAGAACTGTATGACCATCGAACCGACCGGGACGAACACCACAATCTTGCCGACGATCCGAAGCTTGCCGCGATCATTGCGGAGCATCGCGAGTGGATTCCTGCCGATGACGCGCCGATGGTGCCCGGCAGCCGGGGCAGCGATTCACCGCTGTACGGCGAAGCCGAAGGATTGCAAAAAGCGATGAAGCGAGGGAAGTAGGATCGTTGTGGTCGACGTGAATGACTGGCACCTGGAACGGGATGGATTTTGTCTTCTCAAGAGCGCCGTGTCCGGGGAATCGATCGCGAGCCTGTTGGAGGCGTGCAGCCGCGCGTTTGACGGTGATACCCAGGGCGTGCGGGCTCGGTCCAGTCGCGGTCATGTGTACGCGGCACGAAATCTGATCGAGTCGATTGCCGAGGCAACAACGTTCTGGCAGAGCGATCCACTGTTGCCATTCCTGCGTGAGCAACTCGGTGCGGAATTCGGTTTGGTGCGAGCCCTGTTCTTTGACAAGCCACCGGATCGCACTTGGGGACTGGCTTGGCACAAGGACACGTCGATCGCGGTGAAAGACAACTCGATCGCGTCTACCTCGTATTCACGCCCCACCACAAAAGCCGGCGTGCCGCACGTGATCGCATGCGATGACGTCTTGAAGCAGATGCTGACGCTGCGGATTCACTTGGATGAGGTGACCGAAGAGAACGGCCCCCTGCGGGTGATTCCTGGGTCGCATCGATCCAGCGACTGCGATGGTGCAGGCCTGGACGGCGCGGTTGACGTCCATGCGGATGCCGGCGATGTGCTCGCGATGCGTCCTCTGATCAGCCACAGCAGTGGCCCGTCCAAGCCGGGCACGACGCGTCATCGACGGATTTTGCATTTGGAGTTCGCTGCGTCGACGACATTGCCCGACGGGATGCAGTGGCATGATTTCGTCCGCGGCGGATGACGCGACTGGTGGGCTTTCCCAGTTTCCAACCCTTGCGGTCAACGCTGTGAAGCATTTTTTAGCGGTAGGGCGCGAGCCCGATGCCATCTACTTTGGCTCTAACGGTGTTAGCGGA
>NZ_JANZKV010000206.1 GCF_025060895.1 Stieleria sedimenti
CAGAATCTGTCGGCGAACGGTTGCGATGACCGGGCCGCGGCGAACGATCATCCACTTGTGAAAACTCGACTCCGCGGCTCCGCGTCCATCGCTTGGTTACGCCATTCTGTCAGGTTGGCTCACGCTCGTCCTTGAGTGAGCGATGAAGCAGTGAAAAACTCAGTATAGCGAAAGCGACCGTCGTGAAGCACATGCCGACGAGAAGCGGAGTCAATCCAAATGCGTGTCCATAAGCCAAGGCGTCATGTTTCGGATACGAGGGAGAAGATGCGATCAATCGATTCATGTAGATGTAGTTGTGGAGCAGCCCTATCACACCGACAAACGCGGGGATAAATGCAAGCGGGATCAAGCACGCTGTGGACGCCGGCGAGCAGGATCTGCGTAGTTGAGCAATTGCGACGAGGAGTGCAAACGAGCCCGTTCCGTAGATCGTTACTCCGTAAAACCAGCCAAGCGATTCGACCAGCCATCCCGCAATCGAATCTGGCTGACGGGCGCCCATCACGACTATTGCGAAGAAGGCAGCAAAAGCAGCGACCGCGAAGCAAAGCGTGAATAAAGAGATGCGGTTCAAGTGGTTGAGCGTGGGTGTGTCGCGTTCAAATCGCTGGCGTAACGGCAGAATTCACGGGGAACGGGCGAAAGACTTGCAAGCAGACCATTTAACACGACTCCCGTTCTCCCGTGCAATTCATGGTTCGCCCTCCGGATCTACGTATTTTGCGCGAAGTTCCGCCATTTTGAGAAGGCCAACTGCAACCTCAGGCGGGCCATCCGTATCTGCAGCACCAGCTTTCACCAATTGCTCATGTGTGTCATCACGGAAGTAGTCATCATCTCGGAATACGACAGTTCCATCTCGATTGACAACCACGCATCTGACATCAGCCGCAGTTGATGCGAAATTCGGATACGCATCATTGTGGAACGTGGTGAAAAACAGGCTTCGCGTTTGAGTTCCGTTCATCGCGTGTGTGCAATACATGACGCAATGCGCAAGTATCGGATCATTGGGGTCAATCCAAATGCTTCCGGGTTCTAGTTGGGTCTCAAACGGACGATCAACATTCTTGAGCACGTGAAAGACTGACTCCTTCGAGATGAGCTCATGCATGTCGTCTTCTGTCGCGGGAGCTTTCTCAACAGGTGCGCGTTCGCCAGAGCTAGACGTTACAGGTTCGCATCCACAAACAAACGCGAGCGAAAGGCAGAACGCAATTGCGACAATTGAATTGCTGTACGAAGGTTGCATGCGTCAATCACTTAAAATGGGCGAACGGCGGTGGTCACCGCGTTGGCG
>NZ_JANZKV010000207.1 GCF_025060895.1 Stieleria sedimenti
GCGAATCGTTGAACTGCTCGGAGTCACCGAAGACACCAGCAGTTTCTTAGAGAATCCGCCGCCCGCCATCGCCCCGACAGTGGACCTCACCCAAGAGTACCGACCGTTGGTCCGGCCGGGGCAGGTCATCGGGCCCTACAAGATTCGCGAGCAGATCGGCGATGGCGGGATGGGAGTGGTCTTCGTCGCGGAGCAGGAGAAACCCCTGCGGCGCAAAGTCGCCTTGAAGGTGATCAAGCCCGGCATGGACTCCAAGGCAGTACTCGCCAGATTTGATGCTGAGCGAAATGCCCTGGCACTCATGAACCATCCAAATATTGCTAAAGTTCTCGATGCGGGAACGACTGAGCAAGGCCACCCTTACTTTGTGATGGAGTTGATCCAGGGGAAGCCCATCACGGAGTACTGTGACCAGAAGAAATTGACGATCAGCGGGCGGCTGGAGCTGTTCACTCAAATCTGTAACGCCGTCCAGCATGCACATTCAAAAGGGGTGATTCACCGGGACATCAAGCCGAGCAACATCTTGGTAACGGAGATCGACGGCAAGCCGGTTCCCAAAGTCATCGACTTCGGCGTCGCCAAAGCGCTCGGCGCCAATCTCACCGACCGCACGGTTTACACCAGTTATCAGTCGCTGGTCGGAACGCCGCTCTACATGAGCCCCGAGCAAACACAGCTCAGCGGTGTCGACGTGGATACCAGCAGCGACGTCTATTCGCTAGGCATCCTGCTGTATGAACTACTGACCGGCACCACGCCGCTCAGCCCGGAGGAACTCAAGCAAGCGGCCCAGGATGAAGTCCTGCGTCGGATTCGCGAAACCGAACCGCCGCGTCCCAGTAACCGCATCAGCTCGCTCGGCGAAACTTCATCGCAAGTCTCCGAGTGTCGCGGCGCCCAACCTGAACAACTCGGTCGCTTGGTGCGTGGAGACCTCGACTGGATCGTGATGAAGGCGTTGGAGAAGGATCGCAACCGCCGATACAAGACCGCCGACGCGTTCGCCGCTGATATCGGCAGGCATCTGACGGACGAGCCTGTGGAGGCGAGACCGCCGTCGGCAGGTTATCGACTGAGCCGCTTCTATCGGCGGAATAAAGGCTTGGTGGGGGTGTCGGGATTCGTGGTGTTGGTCGTGGTTTTGGCAACGGCGTTTGTGACGTCAGCTGGGCTGGATTCGATTCAACAACGAAAAGTAGCTGAGGAGAGACTTGGTGACGTTCGACGAAAAACGAACGAACTCGCAAAGTCGAAGCAGGAAGCCGATCGTCAAAAAAAGATTGCGCAAGACCGGCTTTTTTTAAGACTGGTCTTAAATGTGCTGGTGAACCCTTCTGCGGCTGAAGTCGATCTTCGGGAAGCAGCGGGGCTAGATCTCGCGAGGGAGAAATTGGCACTTCTATCGGCACTGACTGCCTTTTACGCAGACGAACTTGAATTGACGCGATTTCACTTGGCGGAAGCGGAGGACGGAGTGATTAAACATTCGATCCAAACTTGGGTTGAAGCGTTGATAGGAAGCGAACAAGAGTTTCTGCGCGCATCTCAATTGCTCGCGCAGTCCACACCAAGAAACAGTATTGAGGCTTTGATAAAAGCCCAACTCTACTGCGTCGCCGATCCGCAGCAGGCAATCGCAATTCTGGACGAATTCCCGGAGTCACGCGTTGAGGGGATTCTGGGACATGTAGTTAACGCAGCGGCGGAAGTACATCATCATTCCAATTCAACCAATCCTACTGGCGTTTTCAAGGCGATTGGGGAAATCGAGGCAGCTCGTGTCCTAAAGCCTGACAACCCGTTTATCAACACCATTGCGATCTCCTCCCTACGCTCGGCACACGTGACCGCCGAGCGATATGGACTGCAGGATAAAGCAGTCGATTATTTAGGTCGAGCGTTTAAGTTGGCTGAGCAAAACTCACAGAACTCATGGGCGCGGTCGAGCTTGTATGTCACAGCAGGTAATTTTGAGCAAGCGCTTCGCGTCATGGAAGAGGGATTTCTGAATGGTGCGGGTTCTACCCCAATGAACTACGTTCCTGTTGCGTGCATGAAGGGAAACCCGGAGGCGGCGATCAAAGTACTTCAGCAGGCTGATTCGAGTGAAAGAAGTCGCGACTCTTGTTACGTTCAGATCGGCTTAGCCCAACTCTATGCCCTGACGGGGTCCGACGACCAAACTCGTGAAATCATCAACAGTATTCAAGAGAAACACACGTCGTGCGATGCACGACTATACATGCTTTATGCATTGGCACTCGTGGATGGAGTGACTGAAGAAGCGCTGCGAAAGGAGGCTAAGTGGTTGCTCAGCGGCGCAGAGGATGCTGTGTTACCCTATCGCTCTCATCTCGCGTACTGGGCCTCCTCTGAGCCTGATGATGAAAAACTACTCAATGAGTCGCCAGCCAAGGGCCATTTTGAAATCGCGCTCCGATACTGGATTAATGGTAAATCCAAGGATGCGAATCGTCACTTTCAAAAACAATTGGATCTTGGGCGAATTGACGCTCAGGACCTCTGGTGCATGTATTTTCTCCGGCAAGCGGACGGCGAAATGTAGAGTCTAGGCTCTTGTATTTGCGATACGCTCTCTTTTCGTTGCCTAAGACGCCATGTCAGACATCACCACCATCCTCGCGAAGATCGATCAAGGCGATCCGTCGGCCTCAGAGCAGCTTCTACCGCTCGTCTACGATGAACTGCGTAGCCTGGCCGCCGCCCGGATGGCTCGCGAGAATCCGGGGCAAACCTTGCAAGCGACCGCGTTGGTCCACGAAGCGTATCTTCGCCTTGTCAAGAATGACGACGAGGTCGCCTGGGATTCGAGGGGGCACTTTTTCGCCTCGGCCGCTGAAGCCATGCGGCGGATCTTGATTGATCGAGCCCGCCAGAAGCAACGGCCCAAGTACGGTGGCGATCGAAACAAACTCGATTTGGAGATCCACTGCCCTGCCAGTGACGAAACGCCGGACCGCCTGCTGGCCATCAACGAAGCGTTGGCCAAGCTGGAACGGGAAAAGCCGGAAATTGCTGAGCTCGTAAAACTCCGCTATTTCGCCGGAGTTCCGCTCAAGGACGCCGCCCCGCTCCTTGGCGTATCACTGGCAACCGCGAAACGACGTTGGGCTTTCGCTCGGGCGTTCCTCTACGAAGAATTGGCCGACTGACGGACCCGATTCTGCAAGGTCAGCCGGAAAATCTTAGATTTTTCCCACCTCTCTGAGCCCTCTGGCTCAAAAACTCGCATTGGTTCCTGATAATCGAGATCCATAAGGAGTCATCCATGAGCCAAGTCCGCCCCATCGAAGACCTGTTCACCGAACTGATTGAGTTGAAATCTCCGGCCGAGCGCGAGGCTTACCTCGACAAGGTGTGTGGCGATGACGACGACCTTCGCAGCCGCCTGAAAAAGCTCCTGGCCGCGAATGAAAAGGCGGGGAGCTTTCTTCGGGACGACCAAGGCATTGATCCAACAGTTGATTTGGAACTCGACGCCAAGCTCGTTGGCTCGACCATCGGCCCTTACAAGCTCCGCGAGGTGATTGGTGAGGGTGGCATGGGCACCGTCTATGTTGCCGAGCAAGAGAAACCGCTCCGCCGCAAGGTGGCGCTAAAGGTGATCAAGGCCGGTATGGACTCGAAAGCGGTAATCGCCCGTTTTGAGGCGGAACGCAACGCCTTGGCGATGATGAATCACCCCAACATCGCCAAAGTTCTGGATGCCGGGACAACCGAGCAAGCGCGCCCGTTCTTCGCGATGGAGCTCGTAAGCGGCATCCCGATCACGGACTACTGCGACGAACACAAGCTGAGCATCGACCAGCGACTGGAGTTGTTCGTGCAAGTCTGCCAGGCGATCCAACATGCCCACCAGAAGGGGATCATCCACCGGGACATCAAGCCCTCGAACGTGCTGGTCACTGAACTCGACGGCAAACCCGTTCCCAAGGTGATCGACTTCGGTGTCGCCAAGGCTTTGAACCAGAGTCTGACCGACCGCTCGATCTACACGAGTTTTCAATCGGTGATCGGCACGCCGCTGTACATGAGTCCAGAGCAAGCTAACTTGAGCGCCGTCGATGTCGATACACGCAGCGACGTCTACTCGCTCGGCGTGTTGCTCTACGAGTTGCTGACCGGCACGACCCCGTTCGAGCAAAGCAAGCTCCGCGAAGCCGCCCAGCACGAGGTGTTGCGCATCATTCGAGAAGAAGAACCGCCTCGACCTAGCAACCGCATCAGCACGCTGGGCGAGACGGCTTCACGGATTTCACAGCTACGACAAACGCAGCCAGATCGTCTCGGTCGCCTGGTCAAAGGCGACCTGGATTGGATCGTGATGACCGCGATCCACAAAGACCGATCTAGGCGGTACGAAACGGCGAGCGACTTCGGGCAGGACATTGCGTCTCATCTAGCCGACAAACCTATTGCCGCACGACCTCCGGAATTTCGCTACTTACTCAATCGTGCTCTCCGCCGACATCGCACCGCGTTTGCTGTTTCGGTCATCTTGTTAGCTGCGATATTGATGATCGCAGCCGTCTCCACCTTTCTTTCCGTTAAGCTCAATAATGCGTTGACACTTGAGGAAAGCGCTCGTGAACGTGCTGAGGCTCTGTTGAAGGAACAGCGGCACCAAATCTACGATTCAGCAATAAATTCAGCGAATGAATCGCTTCGCCGTAATGATCCTGACGCCGCTCTCTCACTCCTCGGCGAACTTGATCCTAGCCAGGGCCGCGAAGACCTACGGTGCTTCGACTACTTCAATATCCGAAATCGGGCACTGGAGGGAGCCCCCATAGAAACGGTACCGTGGCATGCCCACGTCAATTCGGTCGCGGTTTCACCGGATAAAGCGAGAATTGCGGTCGCCGACGTGGAGGGGCGAATCGCACTCTTGGACGCCGATACACATGAGACGCTGTGGTCTGAGACGACCCATCCGCAAGGCCTATACTACACTCCCGTAGCTTTCTCACCGGCAGGTGACCAGATCGCGTATTTGGACGAAGATCCCAACATAGCACGACTGCGAAACCTCGTTACCAATGAAGTTTCTCGACTCATCGGGCACCAAGGCCAGATCGCTGAAATCGCATTTGCGCCAGACGGAGCAAGTTTGGCCACCGTCAGCCGAGACGGCTACCTGCGAATGTGGAACAGCGTTAGCGGCCAGGCCATTCGTGAGCCTTATGGCGTGAGTGATGCTGGACTCACTGCGATCGCTTATTCGCCAGACGGCGACTTCATTGCCGTGGGTGATAATTCGGCGCGCATCTTCGTCTTCGACGCGATGACTGGACAGAAGGTCTCGGAAATCCCGTGCACGGTGGTTAGGAGTTATGCCTCGGCATTTCCTGAAGAGTCTCAGAAAATCTTCCAACTCGCGTATTCCCCCGACCAGCGGTATTTGGTGGCTGCGTGCGGAGATTCCACGCTCAAATTCTGGGATCTGCAGGCCGAGGTCGAGACGATTCTGGCCGGACACACAGATCAAGTTCGAGGAGTCAGCTTTTCCGAAGACGGCGCGACTTTGGTGTCCGGTAGCCGTGATCAGTCCGTGCGATTATGGGACGTAAATTCGCGGTCGGAGCTGTGTACGCTCCGAGGCCACACGGGAGCCGTCCAAGATCTAAAGGTCTCCGGGGATCTCATTGTTACGGCAGGAGGGTGGGATCGCGCGATAAGGATCTGGAGTTTAAGCGAATCCCGAGCCTCAGCCGTGCACGAGGTAGATCGCTTGGTCACAGCCGTCGACTACTGTCACAGCAACTCCAGGGTGTATGTGCTTTGCGGAAGTCCTGAGGATCGGCATGTTGAGGAATTCAACCTAGTTACATTTGAGAAAACGAGATTTACTCCATCCGCTGAACCGATCTGCTGCATGGCAGGATCGAATGGAGGCATGTTGGTAACTGCCCAAGAATTGGGCAAGCTCTCCGTTTACGATGTTCGTTCCAAGGTGCTTTTGCATGTTCTGCAAGAAGAGTCCCGCAGCAAGCCATCTTGCCTGGACATCAATGGCGAGCGAGTGGTCGTGGGGTACGAAGACGGTGATGTGCAGCTTTGGAGGGTGGGAGAATCGTCTGCGCCAGTCACTTTTCGGACTGGAGTCCCAATTTCGAGTGTGGCCATAGCAGGAGATTTCCTTGCGTATGGGACAAGCAACGGAATTGTTCTTGTGAGGAATGCAACAACCGGCGATATCCTGCTCGAATTCGACTCCGGTGCCGGTCCGGCCCAGTCAATTGCCCTGGCTGAGGAATCTGGAAGGATCGCGATCGGTTCGCACGGCGGCAAGGTTTCTGTACTTGGAATCGGAACCTCTGCGACCCCAATGGAACAAGTCGGCCATTCTGGTCGCCCCTTTGCAATGCTCTTTATCGACGACGAAAGGACTCTGGTATCGGCAGGCTGGAGCGGCAATATTTGCTTTTGGAACCACAGTCCGCTTCGTCGCCGCATGACACTCGTTCAAGACCCCAGTCGCATCAACGCGTTGGCAATATCGCCCGATGGAGAGACACTGGTCTCGGGTGGTGACCGTTTCATAAGAATATGGCATGCGCCTCGACGCGACCATCCTTGACCGATTGCGGAGCGCCTCAGCGAAATCTCGGCGTCAGCCGTGCCGGACATCACCACCATCCTCTCGAAGATCGACCAGGGCGATCCTGCGGCCTCAGAGCAATTACTGCCTTTGGTCTACGACTAACTTCGCCGCGTCGCCGCTGCCAAACTTGCCCAGGAGAAGGTTGGCCAGACATTGCAGGCGACGGCGCTTGTTCACGAAGCCTACTTGCGTTTGGTCGGCCAGACGGACGAGCAAAAGTCGGACAACTCCCGTCATTTCTTTGCGGCGGCGGCCGAGGCGATGCGTCGAATCTTGATCGAACGTGCCCGAGCCAAATCGGCTCAGAAGCGTGGCGGAGAGCGCCAACGAGTCGAGTTCGAGGAGCTTGACCATCCAGCCGCTCAGAAGCCTGAACGCTTCATTCGACTCGACGAGGCATTGACCAGACTGGAATCACACGACCCGCGGAAGCCTCAGCTCGTCAAATTGAGATTCTTCGCGGGTCTGACGAATCAACAAGCCGCAAACGCACTTGGCATTTCCACTCCAACTGCCGATCGAGCGTGGGCGTTCGCCAGGGCGTGGCTCAAAACTGAGATGGATTCGGAGTGAACCATCGGACGTCACGCGCCGGGCTCTCCCACGGATGTGAGCAATACGCGCGGATTGCATAGGGCTATTTGCCGACCGGCCAACGAACGCGGTGAAAGCAGGCAAGCACATGCCCCTGAGTGGCTACCGTTTTGTCGTTGACGTACTGCGATTCGCAGGCGGTGTTGCGTCTTGCTCCAACTTCTAAGTCAGTCGACGTTCGTGTGCGTACACGCACGCATGGCTGTCGGTCCTGATGCCAGGAGACGCCTCCCCGATCGAAATGCTGGAGACCGCCGCGTCAGGTCGCTATGCTGTGCTTATGTCTGACGTCACCCAGATTCTTTCACAGATCGAACAGGGCGATCCGTCGGCGGCAGATCAGTTGCTGCCGCTGGTTTATGAGGAATTGCGAAAGCTGGCTGCTGCCCGACTCAAGCACGAAAAGCCGGGCCAGACGCTGCAGGCGACGGCCCTGGTTCACGACGCCTACATCCGGCTCGTAGGTAATGGATCGCCCTTCGACTGGAATGGCCGCGGCCATTTCTTCGGAGCGGCCGCCGAGGCGATGCGACGGATTCTTGTCGAGAACGCTCGGCGGAAACAACGCATCAAGCACGGCGGCGGCCGTCGCCCGATACCGATCGACGAGATCGACGTTGCCGACGAATCAACGTGCGAGGATCTTCTGACACTCAACATTGCCTTGGAACAGCTAGAGTCGGAGATGCCTGAAGTCGCCCAAGTGGTCAAACTGCGGTACTTTAGCGGACTAACGGTGGAGCAGGCGGGGCAGTCCTTGGGCATCTCGACAAGAACAGCGCATCGACATTGGGCATACGCCAAGGCACGTCTGTTTCAGCTCCTCAACGATGTGTGACCAAAGTTTCAGTTTTCCTGGCAGCTTTTGCTTCACTGCGTCGCACTGGATATCGTGAACCCGATAACTCCGGAGCAGCGCGATGACAAACCTTCAAGAACACGCCAAATCCATCTTTGACCAAGCACTGGAAATCGATTCGACGCAGGATCGTCGCGAATACCTGGATGGCCAATTCGGAAGGCACCCTGAGCTTCGCAATTCGGTCGAGGCGCTTCTGAAAGCCTATCACGACGCGAGCAGTTTTCTCGAGTCGCCTCCTGTCGGCCCGCCCGAAACTCAGGATATCCCCGAGGCCGTAGAATTGCTCAGCAAGGAAATTGGTCCCTACAAACTGCTGCAGCAGATCGGCGAAGGCGGTATGGGCACCGTCTACATGGCCGAGCAGACACGCCCAGTCACTCGCCGGGTCGCGCTGAAAATCATCAAACAGGGAATGGACACCAAGTCGGTGATCGCCCGCTTCGAGGCCGAGCGGCAGGCACTGGCGATGATGGACCATCCCAACATTGCGAAGGTCTTGGATGCGGGCACAACCGAAGGTGGACGCCCCTATTTCGTTATGGAACTGGTCAAAGGCGTGCCGATCACGGAGTACTGCGACGAGCACAAGCTAACGATTCAACAGCGGCTGGAACTCTTCATGCAGGTCTGTCAGGCCGTTCAGCACGCCCACCAAAAGGGAATCATCCATCGCGACATCAAACCGAGCAACGTGCTCGTTGCCCAGTACGACCGCAAACCGGTCCCGAAAGTGATCGACTTCGGCGTCGCGAAAGCAACCAATCAACGATTGACCGAACGGACGATGTTCACGGAGTTTGGCCAAATCGTCGGCACACTCGAGTACATGAGTCCGGAGCAGACGCAATTCAATCAACTCGACATCGATACTCGTAGCGATATCTACTCGCTGGGTGTGTTGCTGTACGAATTGCTCACCGGGGGGACACCGTTTGATGGCAAAAGGCTTCGCTCATCGGCATTCGAGGAGGTACTGCAAATCCTACGAGAAGAGGATCCACCAAGACCGAGCAGCCGTATCAGCTCGCTTGGAGACGCCGCCGGCAAGGTCTCCGCGAGTCGGTCGACTGAAGGATCAAATTTGGGAGCGGTGGTACGCGGGGATCTCGACTCGATCGTGATGAGATCTTTGGAAAAGGACCGAGCGCGGCGTTACGAAACAGCAAACGAGTTGGCAGACGATTTACGTCGTCACATGAATAATGAAGCCGTGCTCGCACGACCGCCATCGCCTATTTACCTAACGCGAAAATTTGTGCGACGCAATCGAATGCCAGTGCTGATTGCCGCAATTTGCGCCGCACTGCTGGTGGCTTTCGCCTTTTACGAAACACGTCGTCGAGCCACGCTTGCGAAAATCCTCAACAACTTCAGCAGCCAATTGTTCGTGGAAGGTATGGACCGCGCTCTACTGGGCGATGAAACCGCATTTAGGATTGCTGAGGACCTTCGTGACTTGCGGCCATATGAGCCAAATGTCGAAGCAGACCTCGTTAAAGCCGTGGCACGCTTCTTTTCCGGTGACATGAAAGATTTAGATGAGAGCTTCGACAACATTCTGATGCGCGATCCCGACAACCTCATCGCATTGTGCATGCTGGTAACCATCCACGGGTACCACCATAACTTCCACGTGGCAGACGGCTTTGCGCAGAAAGCACGTGTCGTCGCGGAGGAAGAGGCTCCAGACCAGTACGGCAAGCTTTTTTACACATATCTAAACTTATACCGAGATTATGATGTCGCCGAACAAACGCTTGAATCCCTCGTCGTTCAACGTCCAGATTGGATCATGGCACGGGCTCTCTATGCAACTGTATTGACTCACAAAGCGTATGACTCCCCGGATCGAACGGCAGCTGGCGAACTGATGGACCAAGCCATCGCAGAGATCAAGATCTGCGAATCGATTGCACCGCGCAGCCCCTTCGTGCGTTCCATTGGCCTGTTCACCTATACGACGGCCATGAACATGAGCGAGAACTCACTTAAGGCCAAATACGTTTCGATGTGTCGTCAGGCGATCGAGATTCTTGATCAGCTCGGAACCTATCCGCTGGGTGAGGTGCTGGTCGCCGAGTTTTTATTTCACCGAGGTCAATACTCTGAGGCGGCAGACAAGTTTGAGAAGTCCGGAATCTTTCACACAGGCCCCGCCATCATTCGATTCGGTCTGGATCAGTCACGAGATGCCCGTCAAAAGATTGAAGAACAGGCGGACCCGCTAACCACATCCCCCTCACTATGGATTACTCACAGTCTTCTCGCGATGGATGACGAGAGCGAGCGGGCGAAATTGAAAATTCAGATTCAACACTGGCAGCAATCTGGCGTACCTTGGTTTGAATGTCGTTCCGATGCGATTCTGCCGCAGATTCGTGCGCTGCAAATTGCACTCATGCTTCAGGAGCCAAAACTCGCTGCCGACAGAGCTAGGTCACTCACGGCATCGATGAGTGGTGATCAGGAAAACCGATACACTCCGTCTCGACTTGTTCTTGATTTTATCGACAAAGGAGACGAGACCTCGAAACAGAGACTCATGCAAGCTGCGAATGGTTCTCTCGAGGCGGAGCAGAATGCTCGGTATTGGGTTGCCCTGAAAAACCTCGCAGACGGGAACGAAGCGAGTTTCAGGCGGTCCCTTGCGGAGTGCAGCAACACAAATCGTGTCGGAATCATCAATTCCTCGCTTTGGGCATGGGCCTTGGAAAGACGCATCGATCACATCGAAGGTTGGCCCGTTTGGAATGACCATCCCGATGATTCAGAGTGACCGTTTCCCAACGGGCACCGCGATACACACCTAAAGCGCGGCAAACGCACACGCGTTGATGTCGACACCGCCTGGAAGACGACGATTGTCGATTGCGGAATGGGACTGAGCCAGTTTATCCGGAACGGCTGCTTGATCTCGATTTGGGTTCTTCGCGGTACACGCATACCGACAAACTGCACACTTCATGGGCCTCAACTCTATCTGCCGACCGGTCGGCAATACAAAAAGAGGGCCACATTTAAGTCAGTCCCGATGCCGAATTCGTTGCTCACACGTCTGCTTTTTGGGGCCTCCAAACAAATGGTACCATTTGTGTGCGCGGTAGGTCACTTCCTGCGGTCGCAGCATTCGCCCGTTTTGCCCCGCTTTCTGTAAACCTCATCTTCACCGAAAGGCCTGTCTTGGTCACCTTTTTGAAAGGAGTGAACTTTTCAATACGTTACGTCGGACGTTCGTAGCCGCGTCTCCGTTCCATGGCTTTGCCCCGGTTTTTTGTTCGTCGATCAGTGATCGGCGACGATCGGGCAATGCCTGCCTTGTCAGCGATGGTCGCCTTGCAACGCGGACTACAGGTTGGAGTGATTTGGGAATGATCGATCGTGATTCAGTACCGTCGTCCGTTGAGCCTGCCGCCCGACAGTTGGCTGCATCGCTGTCCAGCGAACATCGAGAGCAGATCCGATCCGGGCAGGAGCTCGATCATTTCGGATCCGGGTTGTCGATCCGCAACGATTGGTCGCTCTGGGACACCGACAGCCCGCTCAAACGCGATGCGGCGACGAATACGGCATCGCCCACGCTGACGACATCACCGGCCTCATACGGGCCTGGGCCATCGCGATCATCCGACGCTTAGAATTTGACCCGGTTTCGCGCTGCAAGCGGTACCGCGACCACTGGGAGCGATTTGGGACGGATCCGTTGACGGCCGGCGGTTTGGCAATTGACGGGGACTGATCATTCGTGGCCTGAACGCCGACGTCGACTGGGCCAGCGGGCCATCCAAACCTTGCCAAATGGCTTCACGCCCCCTGCTGCGGTACGCGGTTCCAGGCAGATGATCGACTTTCTGAAGGACCTAGGATTCATTGCCAACCGGAAGCGTGTGCACCCGATTGATGCGAAACATGGGCCGTGAGGGCATGTCGTAACGCAGATTCTTGCACAGATCGAACAGGGTAATGCCGCGGCAACCGACGAGTTGCTGCCTTTGGTGTATGAGGAATTGCGAAAGCTGGCTGCTGCCCGACTAAAGCACGAAAAGCCGGGCCAGACGCTGCAAGCCACGGCGCTGGTGCATGAGGCTTACGTTCGGCTGGTGGACCAAGCATCGCCGCAGCAGTGGGACGGGCGCGGACATTTCTTTGCGGCCGCCGCCGAGTCGATGCGGCGGATACTTGTGGAGCGGGCCCATAGCAAGGGGCGGAAAAAGCGGAGTGGTGATCGCCTCCGATTCCGCATCGACGACGTCGACGCCGCCGTCAACGCAGACATCAGGTGACCTGCCGAACGCTTCGAAAAAGATTTGTGCACCGATGCCGAACGGCTGGCCACGTTCCGGAATCGCCGGATGAGCGAAGCGGGTCCAATTAATTGAATCCCGTTTGTCAGTGTGCTAAAACTTCGGCACTAAAGTCACTAGAAGTTTCATAGCGGAGGTTCGATTATGCGTGGTGGAATATGTTGCTTGTTGCTGGTGCTGTGTGCGGGCGTTGGACATGCGGATGACGCAGAAAAGTCCATGAAGTTTTACAGCTGGTGGGACGGCAGTTGGGATGTTGAGCTGAAGCAGGATGGGGAGGTTCAGAAGTTTGTTATGACGATCACGAGACCCAATCCAAATGTTCATTTGGTGGAGGGCTTTGGTGTCGGTTTGTGGGGATATGATCCGAAGCGAAAAAAATGGGTTGGGACCGGGTTTGCTACTGACGGTAGCTTCTTTACAACCGTATTGAAGGGGCACCCTGGTGAAGTGGTTACGCCTGGTATAAAGCAGAAGGCAACGACCATATCCAAAAAACCAGATGGTTCAGTTGAAAAGGAGGAAGAGACCTGGATTTACGTTGACGACGATACTGCATCCGTCGTCGGCAAGATGACAAACGCGGATGGAGAGGAATCGTCTTTCGAATACACCTGCAAGCGTCGAAAATGATGCCTCTCTTCTCTTTTGCAAGAGACGAAAGAAGCCTGCTGCAGTTAAGGCGTTCGTAACCCATCGTCAATGGCAACGTAGAGGGATCGAGCACTCGTTGATCCAAAAGAGAGCCCGGTGAGACCAAGACGACCGTGGGTGTGCGTTCGCTGAACCTACGGCCAGATTGTTGATGTGCTTAGCACCAGAGACCGGGGACCGTGTTTTCCCGATCGCTGAAGACACCAGCCCCGTTTTAACATTCAAGCGAGTCGAACGGAAAAAGAAAGCAGCCAAATAGGCTTCGAGACGCTCTCGCTTTCAACGCGGCCCGGCGCTTGTCGAGCCGTATTCTTTGGGGAGATACAGCAGCCAGGAAGCAGCCTACTCTTACTTCCGTTTCAAGGTGATCGTCGGCCAGTCGGGGACGGCTTGAACTTCGACTATTTTGGAGCCTGTATTTGCTGGTAGCACCTTGGCGGCAACGCTGTCCGACGTTTTGTTGGTGGACAAGTGCTAACGACTTTCGATGTGAAGACCTATTCAACAATTCGACATCGACTGAGCAATCGATCGCAACTTTGGACTGCCGAAGCCAGATGAAATGAACATGGGGCATACCGTCGCACTAGGCCCAAAGAGGGCACGTCGTCACCCAGAGGAGGTGCGGCATCGCCTAACCTAACGTTAGCCGAACCCCCTAATCTTTCTCTCTTTCTGCGGAGGACTCTCGGATGATATCGAAAGCCACCTCGATGCTTGCCTGCTTCACACTGCTGCTCTTCACGCCAGCACTCGCTCAAGAATCTTCTCGTTCTGACTTCGAGGAGTTCTGCGAGGCGCATAAGGGAAGTTGGGTCGGTGACATTGAACTTGCTGCCAATATGCCCGGCTTCGGCAAGCAGGGCGACAGAATTACTGCTTACTCCCAGTGCCGAGTAAGCGACGACGGAAATACTATGATCTGTAGCAACCAAATCGGTGGTGACTTGGGTACGTGGGTGGTTGCCTACGACGCCGCAGCCAAGCGAATCAGGGGCCTTTATTCCACATCAAGTGGGATCTTTAACCAGTCGATCACGTACAGATCCGAAGACGGCTGGGTTGAGGAGGGAACCGGAACAACAAGCGAAGGCGAGAAGGTCGAAACCACTTTTCGGATCGCTGTGACAGACGGCGGCAACACACACACTTGGTCAGGTGAACTAACCGTCGATGGAAAGGCGGAGAAATTCCCTATCGAAGTCTGGAAGAGACTGGCGTCTCCGACCAAGGCCGATGCGAAGAAAGCGATTGACACTCTCGTGGGGCAATGGGCGCTGACGTTCGAAAAGGATGGTCACGAGAAGACCGCAAAAGTCACTGCAATCCCAAGCAGCAGTGGTATGGCGCTCCGAGTGACCTATCAAGAAACCGGTGAGCAGCCAGCGAGCGGCCTGTTCGCATGGCATTCGACGAAGCGGCAGATTGTCGAGACATGGTTTCGTGGCGGTGAGCATGTGCGGATCTGCTTTAACGGAATGACCGACGATGGTGCCCTGATCGGGCCGGTTGAAGGGATGCTCGATGGCAAGCGTTTCGCAGGAATTCGTGTCCTGAAATTCCATTCTCAAGACCACTACACACATACGATCCGCAGCACCATTAGTGAGGGAGAACCGCAACCGGAATTGAACCTGGATGCAAAACGTATCGTCGCCAACCCCGCAGACTGAAGAAGGATAGGCAGTACAGGGACGACGACCATTGGAGGCGAGCCCAATGACCCACTTCAAGACGTTTGGGTTCGAGTCAGCGATAAATAGGAAAGCATCGCAGCAATGCTTCAGCGGGTGTCTTTGTGCGCCCGCTCGCTGCGGGAGTCTTTGGTCGATTTCCCTTGGACGCACACTCCTCAACGACACGAGTCGCCCCAAGCCAGTACCGAGTCTTTTCAAAAATTAGAACAGAAATCCCAGTTTTCCATCAGAGGTTGTGCCATGAAATCAATCGTTACTGCACTGATTTTCGTTCTTGTTGCTTGTGGTGTCACGGATGCACAAGACGAGCCTGGCCCCGGTTTTGAACACTTGAAATGTTACGGGCCATTTATTGGGACATGGCGGTACGAAGGTCCATTGCTGAAAAGCGTGCCAGACATCGCTGAGAAGGGAACGAAAGTCGTAACACAGCTTTCGTGGCGGCGGATCTTGAACAAGAGTGCTGTCGAGTACAACTGGTCCGCCACATTCGAGGGAGGTGTCGAACTATCTGGGAAGGCATTGATTGGCTGGAATGCCGATGAGGAGAAGATCGTGTACGGCAGCATGAATTCAGTTGGTGATTTGAACTGGGGCACTGTGACACCCGACGCCACTGCGAGAACATTGACTAAAACTTCGAAGGGTGTTAACGGAAAGGGCGAAGAGAAATCGAGCGAAACCGTGTTGACCAAGACGGGCAAGGACACGCTCACCTCCCAGGCTTTGGAACGCAAAGGTGGCATCGTTGAAGGTCCAAGCCCACCTTACACGCTGAAACGAGTCGAGCGGGCAAAGAAGAAGACCGAGTGAAGTCAGTTGATAAGCCATGCTCCGCAGCCGCGAGAGTCGTCCGCAAGCCAACAGCAAGTTCTCGTAAATCTAAGCCAATTCCACTTCCAGCTTCTTCCGGGGTCTCTACCATGAAATTTTTTACTTCACTGACTGCCCTTCTTCTTGCGTGCACTGTTTCTTATGGGCAGGACGAGCCTGAACCTGTCTCCGAGCATCTGAAGTGTTTTGGTCCATTCATCGGTAATTGGCAATACGAAGGTCCGATGCAAGAAGACTTTGAAGGCATTGCTGAGGAAGGAACAAGAATTGTCGTTCGGACATCTATAAAGCGGATTTTGAACGGCAGTGCCATCGAGGGAAACTGGTCGATTGAGTTCGAGGGAGGTGCCGAACTTGTGGGCAAGGATCTTACACGCTGATCGCAACCTCCACGACGGATGGAGAGCCACAACCGAAAGTTACTTGGAAGTTCAAACGAATCTAACTCGTACGCCCTGTCAACCAACTTATCGCAACTTCTTTTATTCCACCAAAGGACAACTTCACGATGTCATTTACACGAACACTTCTTGCTGCAGTTGCTTTCTTCACTACTTGCAGTCTTGGATCTCCCACAGTCGCTCAAGAGAAGACGGCTACGGCAGACGGGCAGGTCGCATTCCAATCGCTCGCAGAACTTGTTATTGGCGGTGTCTGGGTCCGAACTGATGACGACCAATACGAACATTCCTACCGATGGGGTATTGATGAGAAGTTCATTTGCCGAACCGCAAAAGGTGGGCCGTTACCGGATGTTGCGACAATCGGAATTGATCCTGAAAGCAAGCAGCTTACTTGGTGGTTTTTCAACCAGGATGGCAGCCTGGGGAAGTCCATAAGCAAGCTGGAAAAGGAGGGCGTGTGGTCCTTTGAGCAATCCTCAGAGGGCAATACAGGAGATAACAGCTACAAAGGTCTTGTCACTCGAGTTGACCAGAACACGATCAAAGAAGAAGTGCTTGAATGGATTGTGAATGGCGAGAAGCAGGAAATTGGAACGCTCATCTGGAAGCGTACCCAGGGGCGAGATTTCGCAAGAGAACAAAAGGAGGTGTGGGATACGCTGGAAACGCAGGTCGCACTTGACCTGAAAAAGGATTTTGATGCCGAGAAGAAGCATCTTCACCCGAAGGCTTCTTATTGGGGAGATCGATCCCCAGCACCAGTATCAGCGTCGGCAAAGACTTACTCGTACTACGAGAAATGGTCGGAAGGGCAAGATGAAGTGGTAGCCCATCAGATGATTCCAGTTACCGTTGTTGTCGTCGATGACGTAGCAATCATCAATTTTTACCTTCACATACTGACGAACGACGACGAGGGCGAGCAGGAAGAGCTAATCATTAGGGGGCACAATACCTGGAAGAAGGAAAACGGGCATTGGCTGTTGCTTGCGACGTACAACACGGTTGTCAGTTCGGACGATGACGACTGACAGCTAGGCCGGTCAACTGCGGTCTGCACGCTCTCTGATTGGCGGGGGTGTGATTTCAGGGCAGCAGGAGACTTGGGTGCGGTCTTCTTCTGTGGTGTGCGCAGACACGCCGGTTGCCGGTTTTTGCAACCGGGATGGAAAAACAATTTGCAGCTTTTGTCGGAGAAGCTGCCACGGCATGGAGCAATTGTTCCGCTACGACATACCGTCCGTCTGCCTTAACGCCTCAACGAAAACATCGGTCGGTTGCGCACCGGCCAACGCGGTCTTTTGGTCGATGATAAAAAACGGGACTCCGTTGACTCCATAACGTTGAGACATTTCTCTTCCAGTTGCGATTGCATCCATCCCATCATCGCTGTCCAGCATGGCCTCGACAACTGGCAGGGCCAAGCCGGCTTCGACAACCACGCCGATCAGCGTCTGGCGATTGCCGATGTCCAAGGCATCGCGGAAGTAGGCCCGAAATAGCGCCTCGACGACGGCATCCTGACAGCCATGATGATCCGCCAGCCAGATCAACCGGTGGGCATCAAGGGTGTTCGGCGTTCGTTCAATTTGATCAAAGGCAAAACGAATTCCTTCGGATTCTCCGACAGCGATGACATTAGCATCCAACTCGAGTGACTGCTCCCAACTGCCAAATTTGCGGGTCCGATACTCCTTACGGCTGATGCCTTCTTTTGGCATCGTCGGATTGAGTTGGAAGGGATGCCATCGGACCTGGACGTCATGCCGGCCATCGAGGGCGGCGATTGCCTTCTCCAGTCGTCGTTTGCCAATGTAGCACCAGGGGCAAATCACATCAGAGATCACATCAACGGCGAAGTTCATGGCAACTCAATCTCGAGGAATCGGAGTGTCTGCGCTGTCAGACCCAAAGCTGTTCCGTCGACAAACTTACCCCCACGCAGGATCAACGAATACTACGGACCACTGGTCTCGATCGTCTCCGAAATCGCGGCGTCCTTCGCCGACTCGGGCAAAGTGAACAACAGAGCAATCGTCGCCCACGCCGTGGCGGTTGTGGAAATGAATTGATCCGCGCCATGCGGGAACCCCGTCTCAAAGTATTTTTGAAAGGGCTTGCTGCGGGTTTTCACATGCCACGATCCGTCTTCCTGCTGGGAGTCGAGCAGATAGCGGATGCCACGAACCCAACAACCATCGTCTCGACTCTGGCCGGATCGATGGAGGGCGTACAGTACGGTGCCGGTGGCATAGGGATCACTCTCCATGTCCGGTTTCTGCGCCCAACCGCCGTCGCCTCGTTGGCTCGTCATCAAATTCTCAACCAGCGAGTCTCGATACTCGGGAGCCACGTCCGCGTATTCGGCCGACAGCAAACCAAAAACGAAGTCTTCGGTATCGCGGGGTTCCGCCTCAAGCAACCAGACGGATGCCTGCGCCACGGCTGCGGCGACACGCTCTGCTTCCAAATCGTTGGGGAACGTCGACAACCCGCGAAGTGCAAGATAGGTCGTGGTGAAGTCACTGGTCTCCGAAGGCGGTCGATCACTGGAGCATTTCCAAAAGCCGTCGGGGGTTTGATTCTGCAGCAAGTATTCCGTCACCGCGCCGGTCACATCGTCCGCCTCGTGTCCACCATCGGCAAGCGTCCACAACGCATAACCAGCGGTGTCGCCGCCACCACCCTGTCCCTTTCCCTCGGCGTATGACTTTTTGCCGCGTTTCAGATGGGCGTGGGTGTGCCGGACCTGACGCTGGAGATTCTCTTGATCGACTGCAAAGCCATGCCTCTGAGCCTCGACCAAGGCCAAGACGGGCAGCGCTTGCCCATGGCAGGTAAAACACACACGCTTCTCGGCCGTTCCCGCGGCAGCCTTTTCCAACAGCAGAGTGCTGCGTGAGACCGACTGTCTGATTTCTTCATCATGAAGGCTGATCGGGTCTTCGGCGGCGATTTGGGAGGAGGACCATGTCAGTACCAGCCCCGCCATCGCCAATCGAGCAATGGCCGCGGCTGGGTCAATGATATTTCGCCGTTTCACGCCTTGATTCTTCATACTCGATTCTCGCGAGAGTGACTCATGAAGCCGCTATTGTAGAGCTTTGCCACGCGACGCACCGGCGTTTGCCGAAGTCGTCTGGGATAGGGTCGCCAAAGTCACTCAAGAGGAATTACCCGAGGAGAGAACCAATGAGATTTGCATCCCGCTGGTTGGTTGGTCTTGCCGCCGCGCTGAGCGTTTCGCTTTGCCTGTTGCCTCGTGCATGGGCTCAGAACGCCTCGACAGCGGCACCGAGCGCTGCACGGTTGGGCGTCAATCTGGCTGGGCCGGCGGACTGGGCGACGGAACTGCCGTTTGTGGACGTGTTCCGCACAGCGCGGCCGTGGATCAGCCAGAAAGAGAGGGCCGGCTGGGGTCAGGGCCCCGACTTGGAGATCGACGATTTCGGCTGGGTGAAGAGGCTTGATCCGGACTGCTTTGCCGAAACCATGCTCTGCACGATCAGCGGTGGGATTAACAGACAGCCTTGCAGTTCATAATCCCTGCGTCGCCCAACTTTGCCACTCCCGCAGATCATGCCGGCGTTATTAATGCCCCCAGCGTGGAAGATCTCGAGCCAGCTGCGTTCACCTTCGGAAACCTGCTGCAGGTCCTGATACGTTCCGCCCGCGTAGACGAAGGCAATCAATTCGCGGCGGAAATACTTGCCGACACACTGGACGGACCCGTTTACCGTAGCAATGCCCGTACCATCAGCGTGCCGCACGTTCAGTTCGACGCCCAGGTCGACTGTTCCGCCATCGGCGAGCCAGATCACACTTCGCGGATAAACACCACCGTTGGTACCGGTTGGATCGGCCCCTTCACCAAGCACGTCACCGGCCCCACTGATCTCCATGTCGGAGAATCCGACGATCACCTCGGGGTTAGGGTTCACCAAAGTCATGATGAGGAGTTCTCCCTCGACAAACGCACCGATCGCCGGAACTGCCGACGTGCCCTGCATCACGAAACCGGCCATCTGTCCCGCGTCATTGATATCCGTGGCGAAGAAGGTAGTTCCCAGGGCATCCACGAGCACCGTCGTGCCCAGGACGGTGCCGTCCACTGACACGTCCCACAACAAACCACCGGTCACTGCCTGAAAGACTCCAGAGTCGTCCGGGTTGTTGATGCGAATGCGTGGATCGGTTGCTCCCGGCAGATTCACCAACTGCCGATTCGGCATCAGTAGGACCGGCGCGTAGTCGCCAGGCCGCCTGCCAGCAATAATCCCCGCTGAGTTGACTTCCAGCCCGTTGTCATGAAGCCATTCACCGAGATCCTCGGCAACTGCCGTCAGCGTCGGACCGACTGTCCAGAGGCATGCACGTCCTCCGTTAGCTCCGACTACGTAAACAGTGCCATCGGCGGACACATCCGAAACATGTTCTGTCAGCAGGCCGCTATATGGATCCACGTTAGGCAATTCTACGATGACGTAGTTTGCACCGTCGCCTCCGCCGGGCTTCTTGGCCAGAGCGACCGTGCGACAAAAGAGGCAGACCGCGACGGCGACGGCGACGAGCAAAATTCGCAATGTCAGTTTCGAGGGTTTCATGACTTCTTCCTTTAGAAAGGTTTCGTTCGCACTTAAATGAAAAAGCCGTTGCACCGTGGGCGCGGACGGTGTCCCTGGTGCGTGGCGAGAGGAGTTTGGCGACCTGCGCTCACCGGTCGCTTTTACCTTGTTTCAGGCCGCCATTTTCAAAGGAGGCGGCACGCCCCATGCCGGTGCCTCGGTTCGATCTGCCGGCGGACGCGTTGGCTGTCCGTGCTGTGTGTCGCTAGTTGTTTGGAATCAGTACCAGTGCGTGCCATGAGTACCTGCCTCTACTGCGTTTTCTTCCTTCCACACCAATCCAGCCGGTGTTGTTGATGCCGCCTGTCCAAACAAGCGTGTAGCCCGGCGAGTCGGGGATCTGAGTGTTCAAGTCGGTGGTGACAACTCCACCTTGGGCGTCATGTTCCCAAAGCGTTGGGATGGAATAGATTCCAAAGATGTCGTCAGTCGGAATGTAAGAAGCCCCGACGGTTGCACCGAGATCATTCAGCGCGTTCGCCCGGCACGTATTCAGATTCGTCGGCGGCAGCACCTGAGGGTTTGGCTCAGCAGGATCCCAAAAATAGCCGACGACGTAATCCGGATCGGTTCCATAGCCTTGCCCCGATCCATTCCACATACTTCCAACCACGCAGCCGCACGCATTGATTCGGTAGGCGCTATTCTCGGTTGCCGGCCCGACCAAAGGAACGGGCCAGATGTTGTTCGTTAAAGAGTCGAGCAGAAAGCCTCGAAACTGGCCATTGAGTGTGCCGTACCCGATCACCAGCCCGTCGTCATTGATATCTCCGGCTACTCTCAGGTCCCACCCGAGGTCAGCCGTCGCCTGGGTGTTGAGGTCGGCGACGGTTCCCGTGGTACCATCCCAGAGTACGGCCATTTGATCTGACCCGGTGGATGCACTGCCAACGATCTGACTCCAGTTATTAATCGCTGTGGCGTAGCTGTCCGCAGATCCCGATGGAAGAGCCAGCAATTCGCATGCATATCCCGCCCCTGCATCCGACCAGTAAACAGCTCGACGGGGATTTAGATCGCCGGTCGAAGTCGGGTCATAGGCCATGGCATGTCCCACGATGCTGCCAGCCACATTTACATCTGACGCGCTACTGCCAAGGTTGCCGGGGAGGCCATCGTCCGGGTCAATCGTTGGTGGTTCGGGCAGAAAACCTGATTCGAGAACATTTCCAGTATTCGCCTCGACTCGCGCAAACGCTGCCGAGCCGTATCCTGCTTCGGTACTATTGATGGCCACCGTGACGGTACCTGCGTTGCCGACTTCGCTGATCGCATAGGGCAATCCATCAAAGGGAAGTTGCACCACGCGATATGGCGCCGATGAGTCGCCGTCCCCTCCTCCGCCCGGCTTGTCGGGTTTCTTCGCCGTGGCGATCGAACCGCAGAGGAGGCATGCTGAGGCGATTGCTGCCGTAAACGTTCTTTGGGCATAGAGTCTCATTGGAACGTGTCCTTTTGTTAGATTTCGGGAAGGCCAGGAACTGCCTGGCGCGGTAGTCCTGCCAGGAAAGGACCTGACCTACGGTGTCGCTCCTCTAAGCACGGTGCGGATTGGCGCTGCGATTTCCCCGAGGGAACTCGGCAGTTTCTCGCGCTGCGTGCTCCTACTTATCAATGCGCCGTGGAGTGGCGGAGCTGTCGAAGATTTTTTGGGAAATCCGACCAGATGCGAGTCTGCCGTAGCCCAAGTCTCGTGCTTTCGCTACCGAAACCGGGCCACTCCCACGCCACGATTGCTCCTCGAGACTTTTCATTACAGATCGATAGAAACTGGAATACTGCTATCCTGCCTGCTTCAAAGTCCGGGTTTACGAAACCTTACTCTTTTGATTTTCCCGGCTCGTTGGCCTCTTCAGATCGCTGCACTGCGGAGGCCAATAACTCCGCTAGCTGGCGATACAATCCTTGATAATCCGTGTCGTTTTTCTGCGCCGCGTCTTCCGCCGCGATTCGATTGGCTTTGTCCAGGTAGTGCTTTGCCGCTTCGAAGTCCCCCAATCCGTGATAGGAAAGTCCAATGAGAATACAGTCCGTGGCAGTGAACTCGCGTTGTGCGTCTCGAATTGACTCTTCACGCAATTCAATCGCACGTTTGTGTTGCCCCGCCCGACTGTATAAGAAAGCCAAGTTTTTCTTGTTCGGGGCCTCGCTCGTCAGAACTAATTCCGCAAGACGCAGGGGAACGGTCCAGTCTTCCACGGCAGCGGGATCTCTGTTCAGGCAGTAAATCAAAATTTGGGCTGTTTGCGGATCCTCGGTTTGTCCAAATTGCTCAAGTAAGTCGGCACAGTAGGCGTGGCAGTCCTTGATTCGACCGCTGAATAACAAGCTCTTGACATAGGCCAACCAGTATCGAGAGTCATCCGGAGAGTTTTGGAGATAGTGATGGTAAACCACCGCTGCCGCTGCCCAATCACCTTCACGGAACAGCTGATCGCCCAACTCTATCAGAAGATTCGCCGTGATTGTTCCGTCCGGGGAACGCAATTCTACGACCTTGTTGAAGTCGGCTGCCGCGGCGTCGTCGCGGCCGAGTTCTGCCAAGCGGCGAGCACGCATCAGATAGGGATACTCAGGGTCTTTTTCTGAGCTGATCCTTCCGTACGTTTCGACAAGGTGGTCGAACGCGGCCGTCTTTGGATCTCGGTTCTGTAAAGTCGCCAGCGCCTGCTTCTCGATGTTCTCGACAATTGCATCCGTGCGGGTCGTCTCGCCTGTAATCTGAAGCTCGGCTTTGCGCAGCACGGCGAGATACCAAACCCGCTGGTACCAAAGGAACGTAAAGCTCTCCCAGAATTCGAGACCTATCTCAAGTGCGGCGACCGCCTGCTCACGTTGTTGCGCCTGCTGCAACACGATCGCTCGGAGCGGTGATACCATCTTTCGCCAAGTGTCCGTCCGTTCAAGTTCGCCCAGGTACCGCTGAGCTTCATCGATGTCCCCGAATAGGGCGGCGTACAATGTCAATGCTCGAAGACGATAGTCCCTCAGGGCGCCGGTCTTTCGTGCTTCTGGAAGCGTCAAGATGAGTCGCGTCACCACTTCGTCGGCCCGCTGCCGCACGATAGGGTCGTCGGAGAGCACAAGAATTTGCGCTGCGATCGATTGGTTTGAGCTGTTGGATGACTTGGTTGCCTTTTCGAGTAGTCGGTCTGTCAGGCGATGCAGCAATTGTTGATCGCCGGCAAGCGACAATACGTTCAGCAAGGGAGGGTAGAGTTCGAAAATGCCATCAATCGATATGAGGCGATCTTCCACCATGGTTTTCGACAAACGTCGCCAAAGCCCTTGCTCCGCCAGCTCGTAAAAGCGTGCGGATGGCGCATCCCCGAGGTAAACCTTGAACAGATAATCGGTCCGAGTTTGAAGCAAAAGCTCGTTGAGACCTGGACGCATCGTGACAGGGATTCGAAGCGCGAGCGCATCGCCGTGAAAGGCATCACTATCGTAGCGCATCACCATTCGTCCGTTCCACCACACGCGTGGCGCACTGCCACGGTCGATACGAATGAATTCCGTCCGTTCATCCGGCGAATAGACATAAGCCAGTGCGTAGACCGATCCGTCGGTTTGACCTCCAAACAGCTTCTTTGGGTGAATAAATCCATCAATTTCGTGCTGTACATCCAGCCACGGCGAGGGCGAGCTGGAGACTCCAGTTGTCAGGTCAATCAGAGGCACGGGCTTTGACGGATCAGTTTCGATCTCCGGTCGGTAGAAATCGCTGAGTTTGGATGGATACGGACCGGCGATCCACCAACCGGCTTCGAGGAATTTGTTGAGTTCATCGGGCGTGAGTGATGCTGCTTTGGCGAAGTCGGCTTCCGCCTTTTTCTTCTCGCCGCGTTGCATGTTCCAGCGACCGCGATGAATCCACGCCATGGGATCGTCTGCCGCCAAGTCCACAACTTTCTGCCATTCCGCATCGGCGGAAAATCGCTCGTCCTGCAGTTGCTCGAACAGTCGCATACGAGCCAGCAGAGCATCGACATTGTTCGCCGAGGCGGCGAGAGCAGCAGACAGTTCCGCCTCCGCTTGGTCAATTTCGCCGATTGTGGCGTAGCCACGAGCCTGGATCAGGTGCAGCCAGGGGTCATCTGCTGCCTGCCCCGGGGACATAGTCTCCACAGCGAGTCTTCGCATTGCCGCGTCATAGATAAATTGCCACCAGGACTCGTGGAATATCCCGTTGTCATTGTCGGCAACACCGCGATCCAGGGCGGCGCGACAATTCTGTTGGTACCGTGTTTCACCGTCTGACCATCGCTGCCGAGCTCGTTCTTTGTCGCCAAGTTTCGCGGCAATTGCAGCGTCCAAAAACGCGATTTGTGGCCTGGTGCTGTAGCGAAACTTCTCAAGGACTGACTGAGCTTCAGGGAACCGATCGTAGCGGTAATGCACCATCGCCATCCCGACGGCAATCCACTCCTTATCGGGATTCTCATCGAAGAAGGTTTGGTACCGGGAGAGCAATTCATCAGAAAGAAGATCGGTCCCTCCAGCCGCAGCGAGGACTCGTACGAGATGGAACACATCCCAATACTCCGTGTTTTGCACCGACTCAACAAGCTGGCTGAGATAGCCACGTGCGAGTTCTTCATCGGTGTCCAGGAGTACGATGGCGGAGAACTCACCTTCCGTTGCGAGTTCGGGTAAGTCCGCAGTGGACCGAACCCTGTGGAACTTGACACTACGCGCGGCATAGTCGCGAACCAACGGAAACAGACCACAGCGGCCGTAAAGCTGATAAAGTTTTCGTTCCTGAATCGAGATTTCCCTTTGAAGATCCTGATTTTCGAAATGGTTTTGCGCGATCTGAAGCAACTTTTCGAGGCAGCCCTGCGCGTCTCGATGGGCTTCGGGGTATCGCTCCTGAGCCATGTGCAATCGCCCCTGCGAGTACTCGACCCCCAGGACATTCAAGCTCGCCTGCGGATCGTCCGGCTGTTCGTCCAGAATCGCCTGACTCGTCTGCAACGCCTCTTGCAGTGACGCTCTCGCTTCGTCGTAATTCTTGAGCCCAATTTGTATCTCGCCGACGGAGTGTAACGTCGCCGCCAGCGTTTTTCGGTGGCGTGATCCAGCTGAACCATTTCCGGCCAGTTCCCGAAGTAGGTTTACGCTCTTGCGGCGGTTGGCGAGCTTCTGATCGTCGGTGTCCACCTCTTGGGCTGCTAGTTCTTTTGCCCGGAGCTCTTTGAAGAGCATTTGGAAGTCGTCGCGATCTCGCAGGGCGGCAAGCGATTTGTGCGACTTCATCGCCTTGACATCACTGAAGCCATTTTTGACTGCCTCGGCGATCGTCTCGATCGCTAGATCAGCATATCGTTGACGTTCGGCTTGATCCTTTTCCGACAATTCGACGGAGCCTTCCGTCGGGAGTGACAGCGCGCCATACACGATTGCCAGATCGAACATTTCGGCGGGCGTCGTTCGATCGATGTTCTCCAACACTTCCTGCGCGGCCTTGAACGATCGGTCGGCTGCGACTGTCAGGTTAAGCTCTCGTTGGTAATTCGCCAGGTCCATAAGCGCCTGATGCAGCTCGCCTTTGAGCGATGGTACTGCTGGATTCTCGAAGGCCAGTTTGCGACAAACGTCAACGTACTGCTGGTAGGACTGCAAAGCGTTGTCCTGCTCGCTGAATAGCGCCTGCTTTATCGCCACATTTTTCAGTCCAATGCTCAACCACCGGCCCCAGGTAATGCTCTGGGGTGCGAGTTCGTACGCTTCTGCCGCATAGCTGACGCCACGCTGAAACATCGCCAGCGCTTCTCGATTCTTATTCTGACTCGCCAGTAACACGCCCAGATTGTTCAGCGTTCCACCCAACTCAGCGATATAATCTGCGTTGCGCGGAAACTCGCTTGCAAGCCCTTCACGCAGTGCCAACGCTTGTTGGTGATATTCCAGCGCAGTGCCGATCTCGACGCTCTCTTCATCGCCAATTGCCAGTGAGTTATACGCATTCGCCAGCAGACTGCGGGTTGGTGGGTGCTCGGCATTCAACTTCAGAATTTCGCGACAGAGTGTTACTGTGTCGTCGTAGCGTTTGGCGCGGAAGAAAGACTTCGCCAATCCCAATCGAACGTCCAGGCTATCGTTGCCGCCCTCGACGAGTTTCTCAAAAATCTCGATTGACTTGGCATTGGAACTCGACGACGCCTCTTTCTGCCCCAGTTCGCTACTAATCACAGCGATGCGGTAGTGGGCCGCCGCTAACTCGACCAACAGCTCACCCGAGTTGTCCTCGTCCTGAGTAAAATTGTTGTAGAACTCCATCGCCGATGAGAGCAGTTTCTGACGCAGGGGTTGCATACCCGGAACCGTCAGCAACTCGTTTTTCGTGACATGATTCAGAAACTCGTCCACCGCTGAGCGGGCCAGGACAAAGCTCTCTTCCGCACGTTCACGCTGCTGCCGGGCGTCGACCAGAGCTTCCGTGGCAATCTTGGTCTGTCGCTGAGCTTCGATCCGGAGGCCCTGCTCCCCGTCCCGCGCCGCTTCAGCCTCTTGCTGTGCTTTGATCGCCGTTGCCTCAGAATGCGTGGCCGCCACGGCTAGTTCGGCGTTTCGCGCGGCCAGGCTGCGGAACCGACTTGCAGCGATGGTCGACCCGATTGCGACAGTGACTAGCGCGAGCGTCACCGCGGTCGCCATCGCGAGGGGCGCTTTGTTCCGCCGCGCGAATTTGCGGATTCTGTACGATGTTGACGGCGGACAGGCCAGAACCGGCTCGTCGTCCAAGAAGCGTTGAAGATCAGCAGCCAATCCGTTGGCTGTGTCGTATCGTCGCGATCGATCCTTCTCCAGCGTCTTCATCACGATCCAGTCCAGCTCGCCACTGAGCTGCCGGGTCAATTCGGCTGGTGTGATATGACGGTTGGCGGCGATCGAGGGCAATGTGTCGACCGTGCTCAGACGCTGACTCGGTTTGGGCGGTTCTTCCTCGCGGATGATCCGCAGCAGTTCGTCAAACGCGGCACTTCGCATTCGCTGGCGGTCAAAGGGCGTGTTGCCCGAGAGCAACTCGTAAAGCAAGACCCCCAGCGAGTAGATATCGCTGCGGGTGTCGATATCCATCTGGTTCAACTTGGCCTGCTCGGGACTCATGTAGTCGGGCGTGCCCACAATTTGCCCGAACTCGGTGAACATGGTTTTCGCGGTCAGACGCTTTTCCATTGCTTTGGCCAAACCAAAGTCGATGATCTTTGGGACGGGGCGGTCGTCATATTCAGCGACCAGCACGTTCGATGGCTTGATGTCGCGGTGGATGATTCCCTTTTGATGGGCATGCTGCACCGCCTGACAGACAGGGAGGAACAGCTCCAATCGCTGTCGCGGCGTCAAGTGATGTTCGTCGCAGTATTGCGTAATGGGAACGCCGCGAACGAGTTCCATTACAAAGTAGGGACGTCCAGAATTCGTCGTCCCGACATCCAACACTTTGGCGATGTTCGGATGGTCCATCATTGCCAGAGCCTGCCGCTCGGCTTCAAAACGAGCGATCACCGCTTTGGTGTCCATGCCCGGCTTGATGATTTTCAGGGCGACGCGTCGCTCGACCGGCTCAATCTGCTCCGCCATGTAGACCGCGCCCATGCCTCCTTCGCCGATCTGCTGCAGCAGTTGGAACGGGCCAATCAAGCTGCCCGCTTGCTCGGGCATCGAGTGTACGATCGTGGGGCTGGTCCCCGCGAGATCTTTGGGCGGCGAGTCGAGGAAGCTGCCCGAGTTTTCATGGGCCGCGATCAGTGCTTCGACCCGCCCACGTAATTCACTGTCCTCGCGGCACGCGCGGTCCAGAAACTCAGCCCGCTCTGACTCCGGCTTCTGCACGGCCTCCCCAAAAATGGACTGAACTTGCTGGGGATTGCTCATGACCAGTTCTTCCGCAGATTGAGTGGGCTAGAGTTGGATTGAACCTCTACTCTTGAAGCTTCTATTAACTAATGCGACGTTTCGCAGCCGAGCTGTCGAAAAAAGTGAAACGAATTCCCGGTTCACGAGTCGGTAAGCTTTTCGCGTAGCCAAGCGCGGGCGTAGGTCCATTTTTTGCGGGCCTCGTACACGGAAACTCCCGTGAACTCGGCGATCTGCTCGTGCCCAAGCCCGGCGAAGTACCGCAACTCGACGACTTTGGCGGCCAATTCGTCCTCGGCTGCGAGTTCTTTCAGTGATTCATCCAGTGCCTCGATATCATCCTCCGGCCGATCGGCTACGATGTCCACCAGCGGGACCCGCTGCAGCTCACCGCCGTGTTTAATGCGTTGCTTGCGCCGATATTGTTCTACCAGCAGACGCCGCATCGCTTCGGCCGCAGCGGAGAAAAAGTGGCCACGTGAATCCCAGCGTTGGACGCGTTTGACGTCGATCAATCGAATGTACGCTTCGTGCACCAGGGCGGTCGCCTGCAGCGTTTGCCCCGGCTTCTCCTGAGCAAGCCTGGATGCCGCCAACCTGCGTAACTCCTCATAGACCAAAGGCAGCAACGCGTCGGTTGCCGCGGCATTACCCTGTTCGATCTGTGCAAGAATCTGCGTTACGTCAGCCATAGGCACAGCATAGCGATGCGGCGTGGCCGTCTCCAGCATTTCAACCGGGGAGGCGTCTCCTGGAATGAGAACCGACGGCCATGCGTGCGTGGACGCACACAAACGTCGAATGACTCAGGATCTGCAGCAAGAAGCAACACTGCCGACGAATCGGCGGACCGCAAAGACTGGACCGCAGCCATTCAGAGGACTTGTATTCGCCGGCTTACACTGTGCTAGTCCGACCGTGCGGCTCGCACGAAGGCGATCTGCACCGGTACTTCGGCCCAAGACGCAACTGTATCGCCGTTTCGACGCAGTTTTGCCGGAATCAGGCCTTAGATTTAGCGGACAATGCGGCGAAGCGATTCTGCGAACTCGCGTCGGTCGATGCATCCGAGGTGAGTTCGGGGAGCGAATTCGCGGGACTACTAAAGGCCAGTACCACACCCTTCTCGTTCCAACGACAGCAACCGCTCTATCGGGCGAGATCAGAAGTTTGGCCGTTACAGAAGCTCACTCCATCGATTCAGATCTTTCTTGACCTGAGTTGTAACGGTCGTCAGGTCCAAAGACATCGGCACAAAGCAATCGTCCTCTCGAAGTACCGGAGGCCCGAGCGGCCGAAATCCCATGCGCTCGTACATGCCTCGTCGCCGTTCGAGTCCGGAGATTAGAATGTTGGCATAGCCATTCGAGACGGCGTATTGATAGACGCTGCACGCCAACCCGGCGAAGACAACTCCAAATCGACGGTGCGAATCCACGGCGAAGATTCTGGCTTCAAGGAGTGGTCGACGGAGTCGCGCAAGCACACTTGAATCTGCAATCGCACTAGCAACGGAAAAGAGTGGCCCGTCATGAACCGCCATTGTGCCACACACGCGTCCGTTATGGATTGCAACGAAGTAGATGTTGCTACGATCAAATCTATCGATCAAAAAGCCAGTGCCGGGATCATCGTACCGCGGGATCTCCAACACGAAAGTCCGGTAGAGAAGTCGGTTAACCTCCGCCCGCTCGCGAGCCGAGCCAGCGGTCTTAAATTCATAGCGTCGTTGCGCCTGCTCGAGCATCGCTTTCACCTCGATTCTTTACCGGGTCGTGCTATTGATCGTCGGATCTTCATCTCCAACTCGCTGTCTACGCGTCGAGTGAGTCTCCCTGCGAACAGTCTCCACAAACA
>NZ_JANZKV010000208.1 GCF_025060895.1 Stieleria sedimenti
TGCAAAACTGGAACTTAGCGCACCACCGGAATCCGCTGTCTGCCCTCCCATCCGGGATGCAAAGATGTGGGCAAAATCCTTGTACGATCAACGATTAAAAAATTTCTCAGCCTGCTGGAATAGGCGATGCACACGAGATTTCCGCATGATTTGCGTTCCACTGTCCGAGAGGTGATAATGAACTGCGTCTGGCTGGGGACGTGAAGTCAATGACAGGCGACCTGCATTGATTTCACGTCCCGGGCCCGGCGATTCCCGCCCCGCCGCTCTCCCGGCGAAACGTCCCCAGGCGTTTGATTCGGTCAAGATGCCGAAGCAAAGCCGAGGGTCACCCGCCGAATAGACATTTCCCCGCCCATGACTGTATTGCAAAGCACGACTCGATGGATTTCGTTCGCCCTCTTGATCGGGCTGACGGCCGGGAACGCGTTGGCGGCGGAAAATTTTCAGACGAACATTGCTCCGTTCTTGGAGAACCACTGCGTCGTCTGTCACAGCGGCGATGATTTCGAGGGCGAAGTCAGCTTTGATCGCTTCGATGATTCGGCGAACATCCAAGACAATTACGATTTCTGGGAGAAGGTGTTGCGGTTGGTCGTTGAGCACCAGATGCCACCGGCCGACCAAACGCAACCGACCGATGACGAAATCGCCTCGCTCGGCCGAGCGATCGAATTCGAGTTCGATGCCTTCGATTGCACGTCGGTCAAGCGTCCCGGCCGTGTCACGATTCGTCGCTTGAACAAATCCGAATACAACAACACGATCCGCGATCTGCTGGGTTTGGATTTACGCCTGGCCGACAACTTTCCTTCCGACGACGTCGCCCATGGATTCGACAACGTCGGCGACGTGCTGACGATCCCCCCGATCCTGTTCGAAAAGTATTTGGAAGCCGCCGCGACGATCGCCGAAAAAGCGTTGGCCGACGAACAAGCGAAAAAACGAGTGCTGCCGCGGGAAGCGGCCAGTGACGATGAACAGGTCGCTGTCGCACGTGAGAACGTTCGCCAATTCGCCTCACGGGCCTTTCGGCGACCGATCACCGAAGACGAATCCGAACGCTTGTTCGGGATCATGCGGAACGCCTTCGAACGCGGTGCACCACGAGACGAAATCTTTCAGACCGTGGTCGCCGCGATCCTGATCCACCCGAACTTCTTGTTCCGCGTCGAACGGGACCCAGACCCCGACGATGAAGACGGGATCCGCACGCTCGACGGCTATGAACTGGCAACGCGGTTGTCGTACTTTCTGTGGAGCAGCATGCCGGATGAACGGTTGTTCAACTTGGCCGCCTCCGGCGAACTGACCAACAAAGACGTGCTGTCTGCGGAGGTCAAGCGGATGCTCGCCGATCCCAAGTCGCGGGCCTTGGTCGACAACTTTGCCGGACAGTGGCTGCAGCTTCGCGACGTGTCACTGTTGATGCCCGATCCGGTCCGGTTCCCCGACTTTGACGAACCACTGCGTCAGGCGATGCGTCGCGAAACTGAAACGTTTTTTGAGCAACTAATCCGTCAAGACCGCAGCGTTTTAGAATTCTTGGATGCGGATTACACATACGTGAACGAACGCCTGGCGCGGCACTACGGCATCGATTCGGTTCAAGGCGAGACCTTTCAACAGGTTTCCCTGCCGGCGGGGCGTCGCGGTGTGTTGACCCATTCGAGCATTTTGATGCTGACCTCCAACCCGACGCGAACGTCACCGGTCAAACGCGGCAAGTGGATTTTGGAGAATTTTCTAGCCGAACCGCCGCCGCCACCACCGGCCGATGTACCGGACCTGGAAGAGGGCGGAGAAGTCTTGGGTTCGCTGCGGGAACAAATGGAACAGCATCGCGCCAACGAGTCCTGTGCGGTCTGCCACCGCAAGATGGACGCCCTGGGCTTCGGGATGGAAAACTTCGACGCCGTGGGCGCTTATCGCGAACGCGACGGTGCCTATGAAATTGACGCCTCGGGCGAGTTGCCCGGCGGAGTCGAGTTTGACGGGGCCGATGAGCTGATGCAGATCCTGGTGCAGGAAAAAAGACAGCAATTCTGCAAGTGTCTGGCCAGTAAATTGCTAACTTATGCGTTGGGGCGGGGTTTAACCTCCTACGACCGGTGCACCGTCAATTCAGCGTTGGCGGCAATGGAAAACGATGGCTATCGATTCAGTTCACTCGTCCAAGCCATTGTCACGAGCGATCCCTTTACGATGCGTGAGAAGAAGCGAGACCAATGAGTATCCAAACGAGCCGACTGTCACGACGAACCGTTCTGCGTGGGCTGGGCGTTTCACTGGCCTTGCCATGGATGGAATCGACGGCGCCGAAAGCCGTCGCCGGGACCGCGACCACCCCAAACCGCATGGCGTTTATTTTTGTGCCCAACGGCGTCCACCTTCCCGATTGGACGCCCCAGTTGGAAGGCTACGGTTACGACTTGCCCTACATCCTCTCTCCCCTGGCACCGGTCCAGGATGACGTGTTGGTGATCAGCGGGCTGACCCATGACAAGGGGCGTGCCAACGGCGACGGGCCCGGTGACCATGCGCGAAGTGCATCGGTCTTTTTGACCGGAGCACAGCCGCGAAAAGAAGGCGATTTGCGTTCGGGGATTTCCGTCGACCAGGTCGCTGCCCAGGCGGCCGGTCAGGCGACCCGGTTTCCGTCGATCGAACTGGGGATCGAACCGGGACGCAGTGCCGGAAACTGCGACAGCGGTTACAGCTGTGCCTACTCGTCCAACATCGCCTGGTCGTCCGAATCGACACCGGTCAGCAAAGAAATCAACCCGCGGTTGGTCTTCCAGCGGTTGTTCGGCGACGGCACCCCCGTCAATGCAGATCAAAACGCGCTTCGTCGTGAGGCGCTACGTCAAAGCATTCTCGACTACGTCGCCGAAGACGCCAAGCGGTTGCAGTCCAAACTCGGACGCAACGACCAGCGCAAACTCGACGAATACCTTGATGGTGTTCGCGACGTCGAAAAACGCATGCAGCGTAAAGACGATGATTTTGATGTCTCCGAAGACGTCGACTATCCGGTCCCCGAGGGGACTCCGAAAGATTACGGCGAGCACATTCGATTGATGTGCGACATGATGGTGTTGGCCTTCCAGACCGATCGGACCCGCATCGCGACGTTCATGTTCGCCGACGCGGGCAGCAATCGAAGCTATCGTCACATCGGTGTCGGTGAAGGGCACCACAACTTGTCGCATCATGGTGGGGATGCCAACAAGCACGACAAGCTTCGTAAGATCAATCAATTCCACGTGGCGCAACTGTCGTACTTGTTGCAAAAGCTGAAATCGACACCCGACGGTGAGCAAGGCTCACTACTGGATCACACGTCGGTTTGTTACGGTAGTGCGATCAGCGACGGCGATCGACACAACAACGAAAATCTTCCCATTTTGCTGGCCGGCGGCAACCAGATCGATTTGGGACGGCATGTGCGTGTCGCTCCCGAAACCCCGATGTGCAACCTATTCATGTCGATGTTGGACCGATTCGGAACCCCCGTCGATTTCATCGGCGACAGCACCGGACGCATTTCGGAGCTGCAGATTTGAACGCGACCGCGCAACGATTGCTGTCAGGCTTGTTGGTGCTGGCCGTTTGCGTCGCGTCCGCCACGGCTGATTCACCGTCCGATGGTAATCAAACATCAGAAATCGCTCAGCTGGCGTCGGCGTTGTCCAGTGTCGAAATCGATGAGCGGCGGGACGCAGCCTATGCGCTCGCAAAACTCGGCCCCGACGCTCTGCCCGCGATCGATGCGCTGATCAAGGGATTGGGTGATCGCGACGATCAAGTCTGGATGCAATCGGCGATGGCGGTCGCACGCATCGGCCCCCAAGCAGAACCCGCAATCGACGCCCTGGTGCGCAGCTTAGGTGATGATGACGAACAACGACGCTATCGTTCCTCCTGGGCGCTGTCACGCATCGGCACCGCAGCGATTGAGGCACTGGTCGCCGCCGCCAAAGATGATTCGACACGGCGTCGAATCGCGGCGCTCGACGCGATGGGCTGGATGGCGGGTGATGCCGATCGCCTGCTTGAGAGTCTGGACGATGCGGTTCGTGACCAGAATCCCGACGTGCGACGTCAAGCAACTGTGTCACTGTCCCGGTTGGGGCCGGTAGCCGCCGATTCGCTCGGAGCGGCGTTGAACAGTGATGACGAATCGGTTCGCGCCATCGCGGCCGAGGGACTGGCAAAAACGAAACACCGCGCGGCCCCCTACCGGGATCGCTTGATCGAATTACTGGACGACCCCGCTTCGGCCGTCCGCGCCGCGGCAATCGTCGCCGTTTCCGTCGCGGCGGAGCCGGATGATCAGATGATTCAATGGATCATCGATGCCGTGCTGGACCCCGACGTCCAAGTGCGCAGCGGCGGCGTGATCGCGCTTCGCAATTTGGATGATGCCTCGGATCGAGCGGTCGACCGATTGATCGACCTTTTGGAGCAAGACGACACGCAACAACGTGACGCCGCCGCATTCGCGCTCGGCACGTTGGGCCCCCGTAGCGAAAGCGCGGTCGGCCCGCTCGTCGAAGCACTTAAACGAGACTCAGGCACCGATGCAGTAACCGATTCCGACCAGCCGATGCCGATCGATGAAGCGCTGCGACGAATCGGGGCCGCATCGGTTCCGGCACTCTTGAACGCTGCGTCGGATGCCGACCATTCTCGCGTCCGACTGGCCAAGGCGCTCGCGCAAATCGGCCCGCTCGCGACCCCGCCCCTGCTCAACGCCTTGCGGAGCGAAACGGGTCTGGCAAGAACGATCGCGGCACAGGCGATCGGAAAAATGCGTTCGGTTCCAGCGGCGGCGATCGAACCGTTGGCGGCCTGCCTGGATGATGCCGATCCGAATCTGCGTGAAGTGGCTGCGGCGTCGCTGGGGCGTTATCCGCAATTGGACGAGGCCGTGGTGTCGCGGCTTCGAACGCTGTGTCAAGATCCCAATCACGGGGTGCGAGCGGCGGCGGTGTTTGCCGTGGCCCACGTGGATCAGGACCAACCACGTGTCACCAAGTTGTTGCTCGGCGCGCTCGATGATGACGATCCCGAAGTGCGCCGCAGCGCGATCGGCGGTTTGACCCGAATGGAATCGAAATCCACCGCAGCGATCGACGCGTTGATCGTCGGCCTGGACGATTCCGACGCCAGCGTGCGCCGTGATGCGGCGATCGCGATCGAAGCGGTCGGGGAGTCTGCGCGACGATGCTCCCCGCGGTTGATGCAATTACTCGGCGATCAGGACGGCTCGGTGCGTGCCGCGGCGGCGGCGGCGTTGGCCACGACGGCCGAACCCTCGAAGGAACTGGTCGCGGCGTTGGGCAACGGTTTGTCCGATGCGGAGGATCCGGTCGTGCTCGCGTCGCTGCGTTCGGTCACGACATTGGGTGGCCAGGCCGGTTCGTTGGCCGACAACGTGATCGCCCTGACGAATCACTCGCGGTCCGATCTGCGGGCCGCCGCGTTGGCTTGCCTGGCAAAAATCGAATCGGACCGGGAAAAGTCTGTGCCGTTGTTGATCCAGGGGCTCGACGATGCCGACTGGGAGGTCCGTCGCGATGCCGCGGTGGCTTTGGGTGGTTTGGGTGCCGATGCCAAGTCCGCCGTGCCGGCGCTGTTCAAATTGTTGCCGGTTCCCGACGACACGAATTTTGCCAAAGACGCCCTGCGTTCGATCAATACCGCTGGTCCCGAAGCCGTGCCCGTTCTGTTGGAAGGCATCGAATCCAACGACCGACGGCAACAGTACTATTCGTTGTACATGCTCGGCAAAGTCCGTCCCCGCGCCACCGAAGCGATCCCGATTTTGAAACGTTTGCTGGAGGAAACCGACAGCCGAGGCATGAAGCGGGCATACGAACGCGCGATCGAGGAGATCAACGGTCTCGAATAATCGCCTCGTGGGGTAAGCATCCTGCTTGCCAGAAAAGTGGGGTAAGCATCCTGCTTGCCACTCGGGTATAAACGCAAGCAGGATGCTTACGCCACTCGAGAAACCGTCCCATGAGTTCAGACCATCGCCTCACGATTACGGGATATTCCACCGCGCTGTTTTCCACGTGGTATTTCGTCGACGAACTGGGCTGTCTGTTTGATTGTGGCGACGGGGTGTCGGCGGGCCTGCTCCAAAAGTCCAGGAAAGTCAAACACGTCTTTATCTCGCACGCCGACCGCGACCACTTGGCCGGATTGCTGCAATTCAATCAGCTCAATGCGCGACCGGAATTATCGATCTATTACCCACGCCATTCGGGATCGTTTCCAGCCTTCGCCGGGTTCATGGGAAAATTTGATCCACAGGTCTCGGGGACGAAGTGGATCCCGCTTGATCCGGGAGACGAAGTGCCGCTGCGAAGTGACTTGGTGGTGCGAGCCGTCGCCAATCGCCATGTGCCGATCCTCCCGGGTCGATCGAAAAGCCTCAGTTACTTCGTCGAAGCGATCAGCAACAAGCTAAAGCCCGAGTACGTCGGAATGTCGGGCAAGGAAATCGTGGCGATCAAGCTGGAGAAAGGGAAAGCTGCGATGGTTGAACCGTCCCGCCGAACCAAACTGGTCTATTCCGGCGATACGCCGATCGAAACCGACGGGCGGTACGACGATGCAGACGTGTTGATTCACGAAGCGACCTTTTTATCCGAAGAAGAAATGAACCCCGCCGATCCGAGTCTGAATCGGCACAGTTCGCTCGATCAGGTGATGCGGATGGTCTCCCAGAGTCGCGTCGAGACACTCGTGCTGGGGCACTTCTCGACACGTTATGATGGGCGACAGATTTTGCAGGCTGTCGCTCAAAACCGAGAACGCTATCCGATGGAGATCCCCATCAAGGTGATCCTGCCGGGTAAGATCGGTCGCGATATTTTGGCCGATGCCTGATTGATTCAATTGCCGCCGAAAACTTCATGAAGGAGTTCCGTATGCCCGAACCAGCCGTCTTGCCGGGAATCAAACTGTTTGATCTGACCAACCAAGTGGCCATGGTGACGGGGGGATCGAAGGGATTGGGGTATGCGATGGCGGCGGGACTGGCATCGGCCGGTGCCAATATCGCCTTGTGCAGCCGAGACGCTGCCGAGGCCGAACAAGCTGCGGTTCAGATCGGCGACGATTACGGGGTGCGCGCGATCGGCGTGCAGGCCGATGTGACCGACCCGGACCAGATCGAGACTTTTGTCACCAACGTCGAACAGGCGTTCGGCGCGGTCGACATCCTGTTCAACAACGCGGGCGTCAACATTCGTGGCGCGATCGGCGACTTGACCTACGAGGACTTTCGCAAAGTCCAGCAAATCAATGTCGACGGAGTTTGGTCGGTCTGCAAGGCCGTGATTCCCATCATGAAACGGCGCGGTCGTGGACGAATCATTAACTTGGCCAGCACCTTAGGGCTGGTCGGTCTGGCCAACCGCACCCCCTATGCGACCAGCAAAGGCGCGATCGTGCAGATGACGCGCGCCCTTGCGTTGGAACTGGCCGAAGACGGCATCACGGTCAATGCGATTTGTCCGGGACCCTTTTTGACGCCGATGAATGAGCCGATCGCGGAGTCGGAGGAGGCAAAAAAATTTATCGTCGGGGCGGTCGCATTGAATCGCTGGGGAAGGATGGAAGAGATTCAAGGTGCCGCGATCTATCTGGCCAGTGCGGCATCGAGCTACACGACCGGCAGCATGCTGGTCGTCGACGGCGGATGGACAGCGCGCTGATCGGCCCCGATTGGCTCTGATTGGCTCGGCAGAGACCGGATGCTGGCGTGAACTTGCCGATATTCTCGCAAAGCCAATAACGGTGTTCAACAAATCCCGCCGCGAGGTCGCGGCGGGACGACATCACGCCAACGAATTAGCTGGCTTTCACTTCGATGCGACGCGGCTTGACGGCTTCACTCTTGGGCAGCGTGATATTCAGCACGCCGTTCTTGAACTCGGCCGATACATTTTCGGAATCAATATCGCCGGGCAATTCGACCGTACGGCTAAACTTTCCATAGCCGCGTTCTTGACGATGCCAAGTTCCGCCCCCATGCTCCGGCGGCTTGCGTTCGCCCTTGAGAGTCAACTGGTTTCCGGTGACATAGATTTCCAAATCATCCAAGCAGAATCCGGGCAATTCGGCTTCGGCAAACAGGTTGTCGTCGTCTTCCCAGACGTTCAACGCAGGGTAACTTCCGACACCCATCACGCTGTCGTTGGTGCCACGGCTGAACAGTCGGTCCATCTCGCGGCTGAGCCGATTCAGCTCAGCCCAAGGTTCCCATCGCGTCGCTAACATGTTTGTACCCTCCTTTCAAACGGGTTCAAAAGAATGGTGTTTTCATCACGGGTGAAGGGGTTTGATTCACCCAAGTGCCTTTTTGACAGCCTTGGCTGTCCGCCGAGATAAATCTGCAACGGGCGTACCAATATTGAAAAGATTTTGCGCAGCACCCTCCGACCGCAGCACCCTCCGACCGCCTACCTGCCTTCGATCCATTTCACGCGACAGTCGGTATTCTCAACGAGTGAAAGTTTATCTCGCACGTCGTTTGCAATCGAATCGACGACGGCCCGGGGCAGATCGCCTTCGACGGTGACCGTCAAATGATCCATGTCGTCGGTATAGCGAACTCGCACTCCGTCGATGGTGATCTGCTTGGTCCGCCAGTCAGCATCGTCTTCAGGATCTGGATCGACCGGCGTGTAGTGCACCTGCGGTTTGTAAAGCGAGTCGTAGGCCTCCATGTTTGGCTCCCCACCGATCTCGTCAGCCAGATCGTCCTCAGAGTCCAAACCGGCCCTCGGGTACTCCAACGCGAATTTTCGCATATCGTAGTTCCAAAGGTGTAAGCCGCTCCCGTCATTGCGAGCCACCTGGAATCGAATCCATTGCCGTTTTGTCAATCGATCCCAACGGAATTCGGCAACAGACAACGACCAGTCATCAATGTTCTCCAGGAATCCATCGCCGGATAACACCTTGCCACCGCGGACAAGGATCGACGATCCGTCATCGCTGAGCGACGCCTGGTGATCGCTGATCCACCCCGGCTGTTCGCCGGTTGAATGAACTTCACTGATTGCAAGCGTTCGGGTGTCGAGCCGATAGATCTGCGTGCGACCGACATCTCGCTGATCGGGGTAGCCGACGTTGCCGAGGATCAGGATGCTTTGGTCGTCATTGACGGCCGTCGCGGAATGAAAATCAGTCGGCCGAAAGACGGATTCGGGGTACCCAAAGATTCGCAGTTCACTATCGAGTGACTCGATGATGACATCGTTGTAGATAAAGAAATCGGGATCGTAAAAATCTTCGTGCTCGCCGGCGATCCAAAACACGCGCCCGTCGGCCAACTCGGTTCTTGACTGCCCCATGCGACACCCAGCCCAGCGTGGTTCAATGGGAAAATCCACGCGGCGGAGCATCTTTTGTAGACGGCTTCGAAAACGCTCGTTTGCGTGATAGGGGTCGACACGACCGCGAAAAAGCCAGCGCCAGACAGGATTGGTCATGTCTTCAGCCGGTGAACGGCCACGAACAGCCTTCTGCCAACGACGAAAGAGTTTCGACGTCACCTCAGGTCCGGGCTCACGATCCTCGTCGGTCACTTCGTGTTCGTTGTCTGTCAAAACCATTCCACCAAATCGAGGTTCTCCACTCAACATTCCTTAAACCATCACGACACGCCATCCAGGCCGCAAGTTCGCACCCGATGTCCGATCGTTGCGCAAGCGTTCTTGAGGTGCGCAATAGCAGATTCAATGGAATTGGCAAAATGATACGGGGCAGAATAATGTCCTGACCGCTCGTGGCTAGCGAGAAGGCTCGGCGTCCTTCTTTCGGATCGCCTTTGCATCCAACGGAACGTGCCGATCAAACAGAGTGCCGTAGCGCTGGTAATCGTTGTAATCCACCGCCTGCTGCTTCCACTTCGCCAATTCCTGATCGTACCGCATTCGCATCTGTTCCAACGTCGCGGCGTACTCGGGGCTGTTGGCCTGATTGACAAGTTCCAGCGGATCGTTTTCGGTATCGAACAGTTCCTCGACCGGGTCCATTCGATCGTTGCCGAACCACCAGTACGTGTATTTGTGCTGTCGCGTCAGGCAGGTCAGGCTGTGGGTGGCGAGAGGCCCGTAGACGTTGATGAACGCCATCTGTTCATGGCCGCCCTCGTTGGGATTCTTCAACAGCCCCAGTAAACTCTTCCCATCCATGTTGTCGGGAATGGAAAGGCCGGCGAGTTCGAGCATCGTGGGTGCGAAATCGATATTGCCGGTCAACCGGTCGCATCGAATCTGCTTGCCGTTGAGTGGGCTGCGGGGGTCATAGATCATCAGTGGCACGCGCGAGGATTCTTCCATCGGCAGCACCTTGGAACCGTAGCCGTGTGCGCCACAAATGTAGCCGTTGTCGCTGGTGTAGATGACCACCGTGTTGTCCGCGACGCCTTGGGCCTTCAGTTCATCACGAATCATGCCGACCGCCACGTCGATGCCGTGGACCTGCTGGTGATACTTCCGCATCTCGCCATCGTAGTCGGTGTCGTAATTCCACTGGGTAAAGCGAGGGTATTGTCGGCCGGCCTTGCTTTGCGGCGAGAGATGTTCGGCGAATTCGCGGCCAAAGTTCGCCGGCTTGGTGAACGTCTTGCCTTCGTATACGGCATTGAACTGAGGATCGGGCGTCGCTGGTTTGTGTGGGGCCTTGAAACTGATTGAGAGACAGAACGGTTTGTCCTGTTTGGCGGCCGTGCGGATGAAGTCTTTGCCGAAAGCCCCGTAGGAGAGCGTCGAGTGAGGGTACCGCCTTGCGTACTCCGCCATCGACTTGTTCTTGGCCGTTTCGTAATGCGTCTGGCCGGGGCCGCCACCCCAAACATCGAAGTCGTCTTCGCACAACCCCTTGCCGTCCACCTCGATCCCGAACTTGCCGGCGAAAGCCGTCAGGTATCCGGCCTCGCGCAGCAGGACCGGATAAGACTTTGCCCACACCTCCGGACGCATGTTGCCGTGGCTGAAATTACAGCCCGTCTTGTATTCGTACATGCCGGTGAACACGTTGGAGCGACTTGCCATGCAGATCGCCGTGGTGTTGTAGTGGTTGTCAAAGACCATGCCGTCGCGGGCCAATTGGTCCATCTGAGGCGTTTGGACGTCGCCGTTGCCGTAGCACCCGACGGAGTACGTGTTCTGGTCGTCGGCGAACAGGAACACGATGTTGGGACGCGACGACGATTCCTCAGCCGCCGAAATCACCCCACCCCGAGACGCGGGAAGGGCAAACGTCGCAGCCAGCAGGAAGACGAGTTTCAGGTGGTGCATGGTGATGGCTGGTGAACAGGCGTGGTGGATCCATCTTTCCGAGCAAGTTCGCTACGGTGCGAACTCGATGACGTTTGGCCAGCCGAAACACGGCCAAACGGCGATCTTGCGGTGCGTAGTTTACACCAGACCGCGGCAGCCATCGCGGCGACCAGGCATGGAATGGCGATTGCCGCACTTTATTTCGGCACGTTAGTTGCCCCGAGCGTCGCTGCTCCAGAAACGTCACAGCGTGATCGACTGACGGTCATCTATTCCGGATTGCTGGGTTGGTACGACGGCAATCCAACGACACTGAATCCGCTCGAGCCGAAACTCAAATCGCAACGACTACCTCAGCTACGCAAACGAACTTGAATCAGGTCAGTTGAGCGAGTAACTGGATGAATTGTTCGGCTCGATCATCGTCGCTCATGGGTCCCTTCCGTTCGCCAGGCAGATCCAGACGTAGCGACAGTGCCGGCAGCCGACACTTTGGACACCGCCGACATTCTTTTGTAAAAAAGAGTGCATCGACTGTCCAAGGACGCTTGGGCGGGCACTGTAAGGCCACCCCAACAGACAATTCTCTTGAAGTTCAATCAAATGACGCAAAACATCCTTGGATTTGGCAACCACAGACGCGGCGTGCTGTGGACAGTCTCGCTCGCCGGCTACCTTGTTTTCGCAACGTTGTCGGGTGTAGCAGAAGCGAACTCATCCGAATCGGCGGCATCGGCTGGCACGGCCCCCGACCGTCGTCAAGAGACAGCCCGATCCGATCTCTTCTTTATTCTGACCGACGATCACCGCTGGGACAGCTACGGCGCGACTGGGAACGAAGATCCTGACGCGATTCGCAAGCACGCCCGTGACTACGATGTGAGCGTCGAGCAAATGGATGCGACGGTCGGCCGACTGATGAGCGCAATCGATCGACGTGGCCTCTTGCCGATCGTCGCAGGGCAATCGGTGGATGTCTGGGGCAACCGTTTTCTCTACGAAGCACCAACGCCCCAATTAGGCAGCCAGCCGCGATGGACGATCCGCAATGCGCGGTGGAAGTACGCCGGGACGCACGCGGATGGAATTTCGGGCAAGGTGTTCACGGAATTGTATGACCTGCAGTCGGACGCGGTCGAGAAACGCAATCTCGCTGACAACACCAAATATCGTGAGACGCTTGACGAGTTGAAAGGGATGCTCGTTCAACAGCTGACCGCGATCACGGATGACAAGTCGGACCTGGACGCGGCCGGCCCTACAGAACAAGAACCGACGGAGAACAGCAACCCACAAATCCCCATCGCTCTGCCCAAACCCGCTCGCACAGATCTTCTCATCAGCGGCGTTTATCCCCATCTGACGACGTACGGCGTCTACAGTCAAAACGGTGCTCACGATAAACAGGGCCACAACGAATGCGGTATCGGTGCCGTCGTGCCGTGGGCCGGAAAATTGTGGATGGTGAATTACGCACCACACATGCCTCGCGGCAGCGAACACAAGTTGTTCTCGGTTGACCCGGACTTATCCGAGCCCATGACGATTCATCCCGAAAGCGTGGGCGGAACGCCGGCAGGACGGATGATCCATACCGAATCGAATCAACTCTTGATTGCCCATCACTTGATCGACGAAAATGGAAACGTGCGTACGATTCAACCGAAGGACATGCCCATCCGCGTCACGGCAATCGCGCGTCACCTGGTCGATCCGGAGAACATGGTCTATTACGTCGACATGGAAGGATCCATTTGGGAAGCCAACGTCCACACGCTCGCGGTGAAGCGATTGTTCAAAAAGCCCGTCCCCGGTTGGCACGGCAAAGGCGGCTACACATCGCAGGGACGACTTGTCATTTCCAACAATGGAGAGTTGCATGTCGGCGACTACAAGGACGTTTTGGTGGGCGGCGAAGCGAAAACGCCGGAAGAACGAGGCGTGTTGGCAGAATTCGACGGCACGAACTGGAACATCGTTGAACGAAGACAGTACACCGAAGTGACCGGTCCCAAGGGAATCACCGGCGGCAGTGATGGCAACGATCCGATTTGGACCATGGGCTGGGACCGCCGCAGCGTTCGCTTGAAAGTCCTGGATAACGGGACATGGCACACCTACCTGCTGCCCAAGGCCGCCTACTGCAATGATGCCGAGCACGGATGGTATACCGAATGGCCGCGCATTCGCGAGATCACCGATGGTCGCTGGATGATGGACATGCACGGGATGTTCTTCGATTTCCCCAAGACATTCTGCAGCTCAAACTCGGCAGGCATCCGACCGATCGGCAGCCATTTGCGATACGTACCCGACTTTTGTCAGTGGAACGGCAAGCTGGTGTTGGCGACCGACGAAACCAGCATCCAGGGCAATCCACTCGCCGGACAACCGCAAAGCAATCTTTGGTTTGGGACCTACGACGATCTCAAAACGTGGGGCCCGGCCAGCGGATATGGCGGACCGTGGATCGAAGACGAAGTGAAAGCCGACACGCCATCGGATCCGTTCCTCATTGCCGGTTTCGATCATCGCATCCTGCACCTTGCGATCGGACGAATCAAACCAGCCGCCGAACAGACGTTGCGCACCGCCGATCAACTGCCGATCACCGAGTTGCCCGAGTCGCTCGCGAGCCTCCCGCGCGTCACCATTTCTCGTGGCGATTGGCGAAAGCCCGCAGACGGCTTTGAGTTTGTTGTCACCAAGCCCGCGACGGTTTACTTGGCTGTCGATGGTCGCGGCGAATCGATGTTGCCGCCCGATTGGACTCAAACCGACCTGACATTAACTTGGGGAAAAGCGGTGCACGACCACATTTATGTTCGTGACTTCCCAGCCGGAAAGGTCTCGATACCGGGCAATTCATGTGAGCATTCCGAGGGTGCGTTTGGAACGCCACATCTCGCATTCATCAAAGCCGACGGCGGTTCCGCCGACACCGTTTCGTGCGTCGGCAGAGCTTCGATCAAGATGCCGACTCAACGCGACACCGCACCGTCAACAACCGGAACTCCGGTCCACGTGACGCTGCAGGTTGACAAAGATGGCAACAATGCTTGGACCGACTTGGAAACGATTCCGTTGGCTGTCGGTGGCTCCAATGCCAAAGTGCTGCCCAAAGACTTGGATGCGGAGTGGTTGCGATTGGTCGTCGATCGCGACTGCCTGGCAACCGCCATCCTGCACCAGACAGCCAGCCAATTCGTCGACGGCGACGCTGCCGAGAACAGGACGCTATTCGCCGGCCTCGCCGATGTCGGTGAGGACGCCCTGGCCGGCATCGCCTACCCGGCGAAACGCAATCGAAATCTTCGAGTCATTACCGGTGACGGCCGCAACTTCGATTTCACCAAGGCGGACTTCGCATTCGAACCAGACAAGCCCGATCCAAAACTCGCGAGGCTTCTGCACGTCGAACCGGAGTTTTTGGTCGACGACGCATCTGTCATCTTGAACCACGGCGGCAAACGCCTGCGATTGCCCAAGGGCGACGCCGCCTACGACACGCCATTCGCCTCGGGTTGGCCGCGAGCGTCGCGAGAAGTCGAATCCGAACGCCACCTTGCCAACATCCACGGCACGTTCTACGAAGTTCCGCTGGTCACCAACGGTGCACCGCCCGCATGGAATCTGATGCGTCCCGTGTCGAGTCACTCGAAACAGATCACGGACTTCTGCTCCTGGAACGGCTTGCTGGTGCTTTGCGGCGTCCGACCGGACGCCGCTGCCGACGGTCATGTTTTCCGCGACGAGAAACAGAAAGCCGGTCTCTGGTTCGGCGGAATCGATGACCTCTGGAAACTCGGCAAGCCTGCCGGACACGGCGGCCCATGGCTGCAGACGCAGGTCCGACCAGGGATCCCATCGGATCCGTACCTGATGAAAGGCTACGACCAAAAGACCGTCACGATCTCTCACGGTGGCTCGAAACCAGTCCGCATTACCCTTCAGATTGACCTCGACGGAAACGGCCGCTGGGTGAACCACCATCGCTTCGACGTTCCCGTCGGCGAGCCTCTGCGGCATGAGTTTCCAAAGGGCTTTTCAGCGTGCTGGATACGGGCTGTCTGCAATACAGAAACCTCCGCAACCGTTCAGTTCGACTATCGCTAGCGGTCGCCATCATCAACCACTTCCTCGATTCCCGACTCCGACGTCGCCGACTTCCGTGGTAGTGGGAAATTCGTCGGTTGCTCCAACAGGCCGGCCCCGTATCGCTCACTTGAATCCACCTATAGGACAGGTCATGCCCCAGCCGCTTTCCCAGCGAGCAGCAAGACCAAGGCCACGCCGGACAGCGGGCGTTCTTTCACCACGACCCAGTTCACCGCAAATCGCCCGCGGAGGCGTCAACGTGTGAATCCCACCACGCTTTCACCTTCCGACGCCCGTGGAGCGGCAGGTTTTCGCTCTGCGTTAAACAAACACACTCCCGGCGGAAGTGCCGGGCACCCGCGATCGAAAGTGAGAATGCGAAGGCAACTCACTGCTCCAGTTGAATCGGGCTAATGAAGTTCGACGGTTTGAGTGCCAGCACCGAACATTCAATGCTGCTGAGGATTTGCTCGGCTGTGTTACCAATGACCATACCTGAGATCCCGCTCCGAGCAATGGTCCCCATGACAACCAGATCCACGTTTGTGTCGCGAGCATACGACGGGATGGCCAGCGGGGGCTCGCCTTCGATCAAATGTACGTTCTCGGCGTGCCAACTGCTCCCATGCTGCCCGAGGAATCGATCGAAGCGTGACTTCACTTGATCGTGACTCTGCTGCACGATCGCATCAAATTCTTCTTCGCTCATCCGACGACGAAGAAACTGTGCGTTCCAAACGGACCAAGTGTGGAGGATCGAAAAAGCACCGCCATGATATTGACTGATTGACTCCGCCAAATCGAACACTTCGTCATTGAGTTCTGAATCCGTCTCGTCTTCCGATGAAGTGTCAACACAGCCGAGCACGTGTTGGAATTGCGTTTTCTCCGCCGTTACCAGCCACACGGCGCACGGGCATTGTCGCAGCAATCGCATCCCGGTGTTGCCGAAGAATCCTTGGCGGCGGCTGTCCTTGCCCTTGTGCACGCGAAGCACCAAGTCATAGTTGCCGCGCAAGACTTCGCGAATGATTTCCACGGACGTCTTCCCCATCAGCACTTGCGTGTCCACCGTGACGCCTTGCTCTCGGATGCGAGCAGCCAATTCATCGAGCTTCTCTTGTTTCTCGTCCCGCATCAGCTCGCGCACGTGCTCGTGATCCTTCATCGTCAACCGCACCATCCACGGGAAATCTGGAACGACGTCCACTACCCTCAATGTGGCACCGTTATGGACAGCGATGTCAGCTGCTTCGTCCACAATCGGGTGGCTGTCCAAACGTGTGTCGGTGGCGACCAGGATCTTTCGAAATTGTTTCATGGCAGGGTGCAGGTCCTGAATCAAATGCGGGGCTTGAGAGCGCGTTTCCATTTCGCAAACGTGGAAAAAGATTTGCCATCCGCCGACAAATCTTTTCCCTCGCCCTCGGTTGAATGACGTCAACCGATGGTAGCGGGCAGACTTCCGTCGCGAAACCAGGTGTTTTTCTCATTCGGCCGGTCACGTCGCAAAACTGCAATCCAAACCGGGCGCCACGCACTCTTCACAAGGATGACACCATTCTTTGAGTGGATAGGATTTAGCATCGTGCGTGAACAAACCGTTGAGTGCCACGTGCGAAGCGACATTTGCCGCGACTGTGATCAACGCGGCCAACACGGGTGTCAAAACTGTTTTCCTCACGTTGCTCGGTGGGGGGGGCTTCGGAAATGATGATGCATGGATCACGGCCGCGATTGAACGAGCTTTCAAGATCCACGCCACACGAGGTCTCGACGTGCGAATCGTCTCCTATAGCCGCTCGAACGCCGCCGTTACCGATCTGATCAAACGAGCAAGGACGCGGATGTAGTCATACGGCCCAGAACTTATCGCAGAATAGAACCGCGCTGGTTGTTGCGAAATGCGTGTCGAAACGATGCTGAGACGGCGGCGAATAGAATCCTCGCGACCCGGCGTAAGATTCCGAATTCGACCGGGGCTGGCAGCAAGATGCTTCACCCACGAAGCTCACTCGACAGGTTCAAACACGATTCTACGATAGCTGGATAGACGGTGTGTACCGTCATCGGTGACTTCGCAGATCACATGGAATGCCTTGCCCGCTGAGTCGAGCGGTAAGGCTTTCGATCTCCAGCAAGTCGGAATGAACCATCAGCCGCACCAACGATTCGCTGTCATCGGGTTCCTGTCGTGATTCAATGCAGTCGAGCCAGTTGGCGACATGATTTTCGGATTCTTCGCCTTCAAAGGGTGCAAGCAGTGTCGTCGGATTGCACGCAAAGCGGCCTCGATTGATCTCCATCTTGCCTTTTTCGCCCACAAAGATCCCGCCGAACGCCGGGCCGCCGTCGCTTTCCAGTCGAACAACCGTTCCGCCGGGGTAGTGAAGCTGAACCCCACGTTCTCGTTCGTTTTTCGCTTCCGTGGTTGGTTCGATTCGCCTGGGCGCAACGTTTTCCCAGCCCATCGCCAGGTGAACCATGTCCAGGGCGTGCGACCCGCGATCGCAGATGGGACCGCCGGTGAAAATGTTGTAACCTCGCCACCGGCGGTGAAGTCGTTCGTGATAGTCGACAAGCGGTGCCTGGTCGCAGAATCGATTCCAATCCATGCCTTCGGGAATGGCTTGTTGTTCGAGCCCCGTTGGCGATTGCGACCCTGAATAATTCTTGACCAGAATCGTGTGCCCCCTGCCGAGGCCATCGGCCAGGATCAGTACAACATTGGGATTCCGCGGATCTGATTGAGCAAACGAATGCGTGGTAACCAGGAAAAGGACGGCAACTGCCAATAGAATTCGGTACATAAGCATGGCTTGACGGCGCAAAGTCAGTTATGAATCTCCGTGGCGAGAATTGGCTGGGTCGATTGATTACGACTCATCATCTTCCAGCGTTCTGCTGCCAGTGAACGCTCCCCAGAGTTTGCGTTTTGGGTAATCCTTGTCCTGCTGGTAAACAGATGCGTCGAAGTCCGAGTTGAGCTTGGGGATTCTTGCACCGACCTTTTCAAAATAGGTCATCATGTCTTTGAATAGTCGCTGGTGCGTTTCCGTTTCATGCTCGGCGATGTTGTGGACTTCCCCCATGTCGCCTGACAAATCGAATAACATTGGAACATCGGGCTGATCATAGAAGTGCAATAGTTTTCGCTGGCCAGAGACGACCGCCGAGTGCGGCATGCTGGTGCGATAGTGCGGGTAGTGGAAGTAGAGGTTGCGGTTCAGAAAGGCATCGTCAGGTTTCTCACCCGCCATGTATTTCGCCAGACTGACGCCGTCGATGCCTTCCAGTTGGCGTGAATCGCCTCCGGCCCAGTCAACAAACGTTGGCAGGAAATCATAGTTGACGACATTGCCAGTGAACGTGCTGCCAGCGGCGATTCCGGGTCCTCTGACAATCATCGGCACTCGAATCCCGCCTTGCCAAACCCACCACTTGGACCCGTGATGCGGCTGGGTCAAACCGGGCTGAAGGCGCAATTCCTCATGGCGATAGCCGTTGTCAGAGACCATCACCACGTAAGTATTTTCCGCGATTCCGAGCGCATCGACGCGTTCCAGTACGGCACCGATACGCCCATCGAGGTCCTCGGCCATGCCGAGCCAAACCGCAGGGTCGTCGCCCAGTCGAATCGTGTCCTTGTGTTTGTTGTTGGCTTCATACCAGGCCTGCACGAGTTCGTGATTGGCGTATTTCTCTCGTGTGGCAGGCAAGCACTCTTGACCTGCGTGCATGGCGTAATGTGAGATCTGCAGATAGAACGGCTTGTCTGCCTTGACCTGCTGCTCCATGAAACCGATAGCCTTTTCGGTGACACTGAACATCAGCTTTGGATCGGTCAGTTCCGCCGGAAGTCGATGGGGCTTCTGCTGGCCATCTTTCGAAAAGCCTCTCAGGGTATTGCCCGGCTTGTTGTCAGTGTCGCCGTCGTGCTCCGCGTATCCTTCGTCGCCGGGATCGCCGCGCATGTGCCATTTTCCAATGTGCGCACTGACATAACCGAGTGGCCCCAGCGCTTCAGGGATCGTCACCGCATCGGCGTCGATGGCCATGTCTGAAACGCAAGGCACGACGGGAAAGCCGGCGTACTGCTTGCTTTCATCGTAGTAATCCTGTCCTCGATCGTTCATGAAGACCGTAAAGCCATTGCGAGGCGAAGACTGCCCGGTCTGCACGCAGACTCGCGATGGTGAACACTGTGGCGATGCATAGGCGTTGCGAAACTTCATGCCTTCGCGTGCCAGGCGTTGAATGTTGGGCATCTGCACAACGGGCATTCGCGAGTTGACCAACGAATCGTCCATTGCAACCGGAGACCCGTTCCAAGCCCAGTCGTCGATGAACAGCAGGACGATGTTAGGCGGCCGCTCGGATGCGCCTTGACCGGCAACGACATTGACAGATAACAGCAGCAAGGCAATGGCTGCGATTGCATACCGCCGCATCGAATTCGGATATTGCATGTTGTCCACTAGGTCCTGTTTCTCAGTTTCAGTTTTTGCTGTCGATATTCTTCGACTCTGGTTGTTGCCCGGCGATGACACTCGCTTCTGATTTGGCGAGTTGCTTTCGCATCTTTTCAAGCGTCGCATCGTGATCCGAGGAACTGGCAAGATTCGTTTCTTCGTGTGGATCCCTTGCGAGGTCGTAAAGCTCTTCTCCAGTAGGTCACTGTGTGTAGTGGTAACGCTGTGTGCGGATCGCTTTACCGAGATGTTGGCCTCGCGTGACCACGGTGTAGGCAACTTCTTTTCCGGTGGATTGAGGGTTCTTCAACATTCCCACCAGGCTTCGTCCTTGGAGTTTTGTTGGTGGCGTGATTTCACACAACTCTGTCAGCGTTGGGAACAGATCGATCAACTCCACGAGTCCGTTGCTTGAGGTGCCTGGTGTTGTGGTAACAGATCCAATCCCGTCTGGGACGCGAATAATCAGGGGCACGCGGTCGCATTGCTCGAACAACATGACTTTACCCCACATAAACTTTTCCCCAAGTAAATAGCCGTGGTCAGAGGTCAGTACGATAATCGTGTTGCGCCATTGGCCGCTCTGCTTTAACGCGTTGAAAACCCTCCCGATCTGCGCGTCGATGAAAGAGATACAAGCGTGGTAGCCCTGCATGTAAATGTTAGGCTTCGTTTGTAGTGCATGGTTTAGCGCCCCTTCTTTGTTTGCGGTTGCTTCATTGCGGGGTCGGAGTAGGGCAAATATTTCGGATGTGGAACGTAGTTACCTGCGTCTTTCTCCCAGCGGAACGTTTCGCCTTCGACGACCAGATCACGCCTCGCGTTCAGCTTCGGTTCCGGATTGGCGAATTCAGTTGGTGCTGAAGCCCGCAGCGTGACGATGACGTCCGCGTACTGAGGGTCGGACGCGAGGTTGTTCCATTCATGCGGATCCTCTTTGACGTTGTACAGTTCCTGGTTCTTGTCGTCGTAATGGATGTAACGCCAGTCGCGATTCATGACCGCGTATTCACCTGGGTTCATGTAGGGCAGATACACCGTTCGGTCTTCTGCTTCGGCGGGCAGCTTGAGTGTCGCTGCCAGCGACACGCCTTCCAGCTCTTGACGCGGTGCCGGCAAGTTGCATTTTTCAACGAGCGTCGGATAGATGTCGATCAGGCTGACCGTCACGTCCGTTCGAGCACCTTTGGCCACACCGGGGCCGGCCCACACAAACGGCACGTTGGAAGTTCGTTCCCACAAGGTGTGCTTGCCCCACTGGCCTTTTTCGCCGAGGTGATAACCGTGATCGCTCCACAATACGACGATGGTATTGTCGGCATAGGGGCCTGCTTCGAGTGCATCCAAAATCCGTCCAACCATGGCATCGGCGTAGCTGGTGCAGGCAAGGTATCCGTGCAGAGCGTCTTTCCAGGCACCCATCGCCACGAGTTTGTCGTAGTGAAAGGCTTTGCGATTTTGGCGTTGCTTACGAATCTTGTCCGGCAGGTCGTCCAGGTCATCTTCTTTGAACGCCGGAGTCTCGATGGCGTCTCGGTCGTACAAGTCAAAATACTTCTGTGGACAGTAGTTGGGGTAATGAGGAGCATAGAAACCGCAGGCCAGGAAGAACGGCTTGTCGTGTTTTCGCCCCAGTTGCTCGACGGCCCAGTTGGCTCGTATCGTGTCGGCCATTTCCTCTTCTTGGTCGTTTGGAATGGCTCCCCATTCCAGGAATAGCCCGCCAGTGATCTCTTTGCCTTGGTTGTAAATGCTAGCCGGGAAGGGCTGGGGCACGGGCGTGTCGCTGCTCCATGATTCCAGAGCCCAACCACCTTCGCGCTGGAACTGATTGCGTAGGAAGAACTTCGTCCAGCCCCGTTGGTCAATCGCACCGGCCGGATGATGAAACAGCTTTCCAGCGCCCAGCGTCGAGTAACCCGCTTTGGCAAAGCTCATTTGCAGCGATTCAGTCTCCGGATGGTGCACGAAGAAATTCGGAGTCTCGTAGCATCCGGTTGTCGAAGCGTACTGGCCGGAAAAGATGGCCGCCCGACTGGGCGCACAAAACACGCCGGCGGTGTGACCATTCGTCAAGCACACGCCACGAGCGGCAAGCCGATCGATGTTGGGCGTGATCGCACTCGGGCGTGACTCGAGACAGCCGACAAAATCGTTCATATCATCGACCGCCAGGAACAGCACATTGGGTGTTCTGTCGGCTGCATGCAGCGAAGTAGTGAGCAATACGAAAAAGGTTACTGGCAAGAGCATCAATTGCATGGCGCGTCCGGTCATCAAGGGTTTCTTTCGATTGAATTTGTGGAGGTCAAAAAATGTCAGTGCTTGAAGTTTCGCTTGAAGAAGGTGTTCGAGGTTTCAATCATCTTGTCAAACCAGAATTGTTTGCCCAGAAACGGATGCGGTGCGCCCTCGATGACAGTCAGGCCGGTGTCGATTTCGAGTTGCTGCATTCGCTCGCGAAAGGCAGCCGCGTGGGTGCTCGGATCGTCCGTTTCGCCGGTAATGAACCAACAGGCTGGATCGGACTTGTCGAGGTGATGCAGCGGTGACGCCAGCCGATACGTTTCCATCTTTTCGGCTTGCGTTCCCCCGAGAAACTGCCTCCAGATTCTTCCACGTTCTTCGATTGCGGAAATCTCCCGAGTGCGGTCCGACAGGAAGTCGGTTTGAGCCCCCATCGGCACGGCGGCTTGAATGGCGCTGCTGAAATTGGCGTTACCCCCTTCGCCTTCCAGTTCTTCGACGCCGGCGGAAGTTGCAAGCAGGGCCGTCAGGTGTCCGCCAGCGGAGAGTCCGATTGCACCAATGTGATCCGAGTCAATGCCGAACTCCTTGGCGTTGGCTCGCAGGAACCGTACAGCCGCTTTGCAGTCATGGATTTGCGCCGGAAAAGGAGCCTCGCCGCTCAACCGATACGAGATGGTTGCAGCGACATACCCACGCGCCGCCAACGCTTGAGCGACTCGGCCGTGGTTGGCACGAGTACCATTGGCCCAGCCGCCGCCGTGGATGCAAACAACTGCCGGCAGTGTTCCCCACGAGCCTTGCGGTCGATAGAGGTCCATTTCCAAAGTCCGGTCTCCGTAGCGAGCGTAGGTCACACCAAGACGTGCATCGAGCTGGTCGAGCAACGTTTGAGGGATCTCGGTATTGCCGTCTTCACGCGGTAGATAGACCTCGCCGGCGGGACGGGCATCACGCCGCATTTCTTCTTGAAACAGGATCGCCATCCCACGAAGCTTACGGAGGATCTCCGGATTGTGAACGAGTTCGGATTCGCCAGGATCTTTGGCAAGGTCATACAAGGTGAGACTCGGATTCAGGTAGAGCTTCCAGTTCTGCCACCGCACGGCGGCCAAAGCTCCCTGGCTTCCGTGATAGAAGAACGCATCGTTGTACTGGTTGCGGGTGATAATCGAAGCCCATTCGCCGTCAGGTTCCCAGCGACGGCGGAGCGGTACGCCCGCGTTAAGCGACTTTTTCAATCCGGGTGGCGGCACGATGTCGGTTTCCCCTCGAAGCAGCGGGCTGATATCACGCCCGTCGATCACACGATCTGCTGGAATCTCGATGTCGGCCAACGTCGCCAATGTCGGATACCAATCCATTGCCCGCACCACGGCTGGAGAACTGACCGCCGCCTGCAAACCCAGGCCTGGCCCCCAGGCGATTGCAGGCACACGAATGCCGCCTTCGTATGTAGACAGCTTTCGGCCGCGAATCTTCTGCTGCGGAATGCGTCCGGGACCGCGACCGTTGTCCGACGCATAAACAACGATCGTGTTTTCATCGATGTTCAGACCTTTCAAAGCATCAAAAATGCGGCCGACGTGATGATCAAGTTCCTCGATCGCATCCCCATACTCGCCCCATTGCGATGTACCTTTGAATTCGTCGCTGACACCAAGCGGGTTGTGCAGCATGGTATGGGGAAGGTAGAGAAAAAACGGCCCCTCCTTATTCGCCTCGATGAAATCGATTGCCTCGTCGGTGTAGAGCTCTGTTAGTTCAGCGGGATTCGCAGGACGCTTGACGACTTCGCTGCCTCGCATCAGCGGAACGCCACCCTCGTCCTCAAAATAGACCGTCTCGACGGGGTCAAGATTGTGAAGCAGTCCGAAGTAGTGATCGAAGCCCTGGTTGTGCGGCAGGAATGGCTCGTGAAAACCGAGATGCCATTTGCCGATGCAAGCCGTCTTGTAACCGTTGACTTTGAAGAGTTCCGCAAGGGTCAATTCGTCGCTGTGAATGCCCGTCTTGGAATCGGCCCGATGCACCCAAATGTGGTTGCCGACTCGGCGCGGGTAGCATCCCGTCAACAATCCCGCCCGAGACGGACTGCAAATCGGAGCTGCCGCGTAGTAGTCGGTGAATCGAATTCCTTCCCCAGCCATTTGGTCGATGCGAGGCGTTTTTACCTCGGTTGCACCATAGCAGCCCAGGTCGTAATACCCCTGATCGTCAACAAGGACAAACACGATGTTCGGCTTGTCGGCGGCGATCAGCAAGCGTGGCGTGCCCGCACAACTCGCGGTCACGACCAGACAGGTAGCGATGACTCGGAGATACGTCATGATGGATTTCGTTTCCCTGGGTATTCTCATTGTGATCTGGCAAGCTCCTCTTGAGCGGTGAGATAGAGTGCCGCGATTTCTTCTTTGGTAAGTGCCTTGTCAAACAACGCCACCTCATCGATCCGGCCGCCCCACACCTGAATCGCACGGGCATCCGTTCCAAACCAGAGAGTCTCGGTGTCGGTGGCTGCCAATGCGGTACTGGGTTTGGACGCAACAAGCTTCCCGTCTTCGTAGAGCTGCAAGTTCTCGCCATCGGCGGTCACGACGATATGCCGCCACGTCTTTATCATAGTAGTCGACTTGCCTGCGACGACGTTGACATCGCCATCGCTGTTCCTGATGGTGGCCTGCAGCATTGCGTTCTCGTCGAGCGATAAGTCGAAGTTACCACGCTCGCCATCGAAGTTTGTGGCGACGACTCCATTTTGCGCACGATCTTCGAGAAAAACGAACACGGTCAATGAAAATTGCCCCGAACTCAATATCGGCGGCGAATCGACGCGTCCGCCACGACCGGTCGAATCGACCCCGACCCGTAGAGAACCGCCGGCGAATACACCCTTGGCATGTGGCGGGCGTCTGCCCTCCCCAGTTAAAACGACGCCGGAGTATTTGGGCGGTTCCGAAACCAGTCCGCGGTCGCGAATTGGCATTCGGTAGTAGGCCACAGGCGACAACTGTTTGATTGCGCGAGCGTAGTTCAGCCTCGGCTCATCGAAGTTGCGAATGAATCGGTTGGTCTCGACGGAGATACCCACGGGGTCAGACGACGCGTCAGAAATCCGGACGGCTTCGGACGCCTGAAGGTCAACAGACCTTGAAACGTCACGCTGATTCGATGCCCCCGGATTCACACGCACCAGGCCATCAAACACATGAACCTCGCTCGCGCCGTCCTCAACATCGACGGAGAACTCCGTGCCAAAATCAATGACTTCCGCCTCGGGGGTTTCCACCGTAAACCCGATACCCTCGGGCGGAACCGTGGCGGACAGACGCCCGCTGTAAAGCATGACTCGTCTGTCACTGACCGCATCGAAGCGGGCTGGAGCCTCCACATACACCATGACTCCGCCGCCGAACCGCAGATTCAGCAATCCTTTCCGCAACTCATAACCACCGGTGGTCAGTTGCGGATCGTCCCATTGTCGATCGCCTTTGGTAAGCAATCCACCCACGTTGCGAACGACGGATGCCGCGACGTGATCGACACTGGCTGGCTGGTCGCCGCGGTGGGACCACAAGAAAGCGATCAGCAGGCAAGCCGCTGTCACCAGCCCGGTCGCAATCGTCAGCAGAACCTTCGGTGACCGAAACATCGGCGTCTGATGTTTTGGTGGCGCCAAAGCCGGAGCAAGCTTTGAAGCACCGTTTTTGGCTTCCAACGCTTGTGCCTGAATCTGTCGGCGTCGCAGTGACTGCCGCAAATCCGAATGAAGCTCGGCACGAAGCGCGAAACGCTGGAGGTTCTCGGGAACCTGCAGCCAACTCTGAAAGTCCGTCGCCTCTTCGTCGGACACTTCTCCCTCAAGCATGCGATCGATAAACTCATCGTCGAAGGACATTACGCATTCTCCATCGTGAGGCGTCGCTCGATGCAACTGGCCAGAACCGTCCGGACGCGTGACAGCAGAACTCGCACCGAGCCACTGGTGGATCCGGTTTCACGTGCCAATTCGGCGGCCGATCGTTCTTCGATGTACCGCAGGTCGAGCAACCGACGCGACCTTGGCGGGAGTTCATCCAGACAGGACTCCAGTGCTTCGCGACGTTGGCTACGTCCATCGGCCTGCTGGGCGATTGTGTCAGCAAGTTGGCCGAGCAACTCATCGGAAAAAACAACCCTTGATTGCCCTTGAGTACGGTAAAAATCAATCACCCGAGATTTGGCAATCCATAGTGCCCAACCGACGAACGGCCGTCCCGTGTCATACTCGTCAAACCGACGAGCCAGCTCCTGAGCGATCCGTTGAACGACGTCTTCGGCATCGTGAAACCGCGAGATAGAGGCGAACACATACGCCGACACGGCCGGCTCGGCATCAAGCCAGCACTGTGTGAATATTGCCCGTTTTTGGTTTTCGTTCATGTGCACGGCCGACGCGAAACAACTGTCTTTCCATCGTATGCCGAATGCGAACAGGAATCGCTAACAAGAATCTTGAAAAATAGTCGAAATTAGATTTTGCGACTGCAGGAGACGACCACCGTCGCGTTTTGCCAAGCTCGATTCCTGACGGTAACCTCGTCCACTACCCGTTGCGTCACTGATTACATGGACGACGGCGAATCGTAAAGCCACGCTGGGAGTTCCTGCATCAATAATTTTCAGTTTGCTACGCGAGGATGTCGTGGACGACGTGTCCGTGGACGTCGGTTAATCGAAAATCACGGCCCTGATGGCGATAGGTTAATTGCTCGTGATCAATGCCGAAAAGATGCAGGCACGTGGCATGGAAGTCGTGGAGATGCACCGGGTTTTCAACGACGCCGAATCCGAATTCATCGGTGGCACCGTATGCTAGACGGGGTTTTATTCCGCCGCCGGCCATCCAGGCCGTGAGGACTGCGTTTTGATCTCGTCGGGATGTCTCTGAGTTCTGCTTCCGCTCGACTCCCAAGCAATCGCGCGAAGTGCGGTCAACGGATTCGGTCTTTTGCTAAAAAAAAGAACCGCTAGATCACACCTCGCATGTCACGTCGGTCATGCATCCTTCGATCCACCATGTGCCACGGGAGATCAAGACGCTGCCGCTTTGCCATCGCTGATCAACTACGGCCAGTGGATTCACGAAGCTGGCGATAGCTTTGCACGCCAACGCGTCTGCCACGTGGGCTGCTCAAATGGCAGGGAGCCGACCTGATGTCACCATAGAGTGCCGAGATCGCCATCTCCGGTGCGCCGGGCGTTCTCATTACTGGACTCGAAAAGAACAACGGAAGAAATTCTATTTGATTTCGTGTGTTTGGTGTCTTTCGTGGTTCAGCTCTGGCGACTGAGCATCCGTGCTCGCTCGTTGGCTACTTGATCTCTCTTAGTGGTTCATCAACGATGAAAGCTTCGGGGAAGTCCGCCGCCTTCACTCCATCACGACTGCGAAGCCGCTTGTTCTGTTGGCGTCCACGTGGCGGATTCATCGGGATCTCCATTCCTCCCAGTTCTTCCATCATTGCGTAAAGTCGGCTTTGCATTTCCGATGCCACTCGTCGAGGTGCTTGACCGGATCCCGGAAATCCTGGAAGGAGATGACGTCGACGTACGGTTTAGCCGCGTTGATCACTTCCGTCGCGATGGGTGCGTTTGCCTCATAACGGTCTCCAAGCAGCAGGTGATGCTTGTCGTAACGACGAATCGCATCGTGTGTGGTCTTGTAATAACTTCCGGCAAGTTCGCTTAGTTCCTTGCGCCCGGCCTCCGTCTTCAGTCGATCCGGATCAAAAATGGGACCTCGCCATTGGTTGGCTGGTCGGTCATGAGTCCAGGTTGGGCAATCGCTGTAGAAGTAACCAATGAGATTGTTTTCCTCGGCCAGTTCTGCGCAATGAGACCGCGCCACGTAGTCGACCCACTCTTTCCAATCTTCACTGCGGAAATCGTAGTGGACCGTGTGCTTCTCCCACTGATGCGACTCGGTGAAGGGAAGCAAATGGCAATAGGGCATGTCGAGCGATCGATACTCATCGATCGTAAACGGCCGGGAATGCTGCCATTGCTTGACGGTCACTTCCTGAACCCATCCGACCGTGTTGAATCCCCATGCCTGAAGATTGGGTGCGACCGATTCCTTGATCCACCGCAGCGTGCTTCCGCCATACTTCTCGCGCCAGATGGCGAGGTTCTCCGGGTATCGCAGGCTTGCCGGATCGATATGGTTCAAGCCCATCGAGAAGAACGGCTTGCCCGCAGGATTAATCAACCACCAGTTCCGCAACGCCAGCTCATGGCGAGCGAACAGCCGCACAAAATCCGCCTCGGAAATGGGATTGAGGGACTCAGATTGATCAGATTCAACGTCCATATTGCTATAGTTTGCGCCAACCCGGATTCTGCCGCCTCTTTTTTCAAAATTCCAAAAACGGAACTGGAACGGCACGCCATAAGCTCTAGTTACCGGTCAGCTCATCTGAATCGATCAATCCTGGAAGTTCCCTAAGAAGCGGATGTATGAAACTGGATCGCACGGCGCAGCGCTGTAGCGGCTACTTTGAGGGGCGTGGCTATCTTGCGAGTTCTTGCTTGCAGCAAGGAGCTTCGGGCCGCCAAGGTTCTTCTTGCAGATTTGAATGGCAGTGGAAAAAGTCTCGAAGTGCTTTGTCAGTCTCTGCTTGCCTTTGCAGAATTTCGCTACGTGCATTAACTGAATGCCAGAGCGTAAGCGATTGAACACGATATCTCCGCATCGCCCTTGCCCACGCGTTCGCTTAGCCCGTTCAAATTTTCTCAGCATGGAGATAGCGGACTATGGATCTCCGAGCTCTTTCCGTACGTCGCCCGCCATGCTGACGAACTTGCATTGATTCGTTCGATGCACTGTGATCAGCCGGCGCATCCGAGTGCGATGGTTCAGATGCAGCAGCCGGAATTCATTTTCTTACCTCCGGAATCTTCTTACCTTTTTCCAGCGGCCGATTCGGGAATGAGTGGCAAAACAATTCCAGACTGTAATCGTCTTGCCCCGCATCGTTTTGCCCCTGCTTGTTCGCGATTTTCACTCCATCGGACTAACCGACGCCCGAATTCAGAAACAGCACGTCGGCGCAGAAGTTGCATCGACTTCTCGCAGTTGGCGATTTCGCGAACTCGCTTCAGTCGTTTTCACCGACGCGCCGAATCACCGGCGGCAAACTACACGCGGTTTCATCGACCGGAGCGTTTCGCCATCGCGCACCGGCGGCCGACACCGGAGCGTTCGCTTTCGATCTACCGGTCGATGAAAACGGTGTCACTCGGCAGCCGGGTAAGCGACACGGCGGTGATTCTGACCGACGCGAATTCGTCGTACGGGCCTAGCAACCCGATCGATGTACCAGCTGAGTTGTCGCACCAGGCCCAACGCCAAGATCAATCATCGTCTTGGGACTTTACCAAAGTGTTGTAAGTCGCCAGCAATTTCCACTTGCCTTCGTGCTTTTTCCAGGTGTTGTGTAATCGGTAGACCTGCTCTTGCGTTTCCTCGTCATCATCGACCATCAGTGCGTGCGAGTACGCATTAACGATCGCCACGTCATCCACAACGATCACCGACACTGGAACGAGGTGATGTGCTAGAATCTTATCTTCGGTAGCCCTTAGCTTTCCGTAGTAAACATAGAAGCCTTCCGAGCTGTCGGCAGGCATCGGTGCCATGTCACCCCAAAAACAGCCCTTTGGATGGATGAACTTCTTCATTGCGTCCCAGTCTTGCTTTACATCGAGGCCCACCTGCTCGACTAGCACGGACCAAACTTCTTTCTGGGCCCCCGTCATCTCTTCACCAACCACTGAAGTTGTGTGCAGAAGCAAGAGGATTAAGGCTGCAATTCTCATTTTGGATCTCCTGTGATACGGAACTAAACGACAGCAGAATACCAAATCTCGCGGTCCCTCCGTGCCAATACAAGCGACAAAGTATCGCCAGCGCGCTCCGGCGTCCGACGCCGAAAGAATGGGTTTAAAATGGAAGATGTGCGGTTTTTTAGTTATAGCTTTCCCCACTTCTAAGTGACTCGACTGCGTCTTGGAATTCGGTGGCCAGACGCTTGACAATCTCGGGATGCTCCGATGCGATGTTTTTCGATTCTTCTTTATCTCTTCTGATATTCCGCGGCGGTAAGAATGATATTGGCTTGCTGTCAGACGCAGCCTCGGCGGTGTCTTCCGTGGCGGCTGCCGCTTTCCAAATCGACTTGAGTTGGAATACCTTCAAAGACTTGATCGCAGTGACACTGCCAATCTTCGTTTCACTGGATCCCGTCTGGGATGGCTCGCGGCGATACGTTCGGTACTCAAGCCCTCCATCGATGTAGACCTCGTTGGTGTTTCGATCTGAGAAAATGCGGGCACTGCGTCCGTCGTCCGGTCGCATAACCTGAACCCGCGAACGTGTTTGCCATGGTCGGCAATTCACGGCGCATCATTGACCGGCCCTGACAGACGGCCGTGCAGCCGTTCTTCATGGCGTCGATACCAGTCATCAACTGCCCGCGAGTCGGCGAGCACATCGGCGCGACATGGAAGTCCGTGAATCTCACACTCTCCTTGGCCAGGTGGTTGAGGTTCAATGTCTTCAGCAAGGGATTGCCATGCAGGGACACACCTTCGCCCACAGCACTTCAGCTAGGGAAACGATTCTTGGATTCCCCATGCTCACTTCTCTTCTTTGATGCCCAATCGCGCTTGCATCTCTTCCAGCGGAACACCTTTGGTTTCCGGTACGAGGAATTTCACCCAAGCGAGTTGCAATACCATCATGAACGTGAAGAACCCGAAGAGTTGGCCGGGCTCAAAGTGCTCCATGGCGATCGGAAACAGGAAGCTCAGGCCGGCCGCGCATACCCAGTGCGTGGCACTGCCGAGCGACTGCCCGGCTGCGCGGTGATCGTTGGGGAAGATCTCACCGATAAACACCCAGATCACCGTGCCTTGGCCGATGGCGTGGGCCGCAATGAATCCGATCAGACAGCAAAGCACGATCATGCTCTTGAATCCCAGGAATTCTTTGGCCGCAGCCGTCACCTCGATTGCAAGGTCTCTTGTCTCTTCAAAGGACGCGTCCGCAGGGATCGCAACTGACTCGCCTTCGTAGCCGCGGAGCGAACTGGCCTCGACCAGGGCCGTCTTGGCAGTGTCGTAGCCGGCGTAGACGCCCGGCCGATCCTTTTCGGTCACAAACTGCTCACCGGCTTCGACCGCGATCACTGTGTCGGCCGCGCCCGCCAAGTCACCGGCGGCCGAAACGACCTCGAAGGCCGGTGTACTCAGGAAGGCCCATGCACAAATACCGAGCGACGCGATGTAGCCGACCGAACCAATGTAAAGCAGCGTCCGTCGGCCGATCCTGTCGATCAGCGCCAGCCCCGCAAACGTGAAAATCAAATTTGTGATTCCCAGTGAGATCGAAGCCATCAAGGGATCGGACAGCCCCGCCAATCCCAACAGCCGCGGAGCGAAATAAAGGATAATGTTGATGCCGGAGAACTGGTTGAAGAAAGCGATCAAGAACGCCAGCATGATCGGGACCTGCAAGCGGCGGGTCCAGAAGTGAGCCGTATTCTGCTTGTCGGCCACAGAGGCCTCGACCTCGCCCACCAGTTTCTCGAGGTCGGCGTCTGTCATGTCCGGATTGATCTGTCGAAAGACCGTCTTGCCATCGTCCCGCCGATTCGCATGCGTAATCAGCCAGCGCGGGCTTTCCGGCAGCGTGAATGACAGGATGGTGTAGACCAGGGCAGGCACGGCCTCGAGACCGAGCATTACACGCCAGGCAATCGTTTCTGAGATCGCATTTCCGATGACCCAATTCGACGCGAAGGCCACCAGGATTCCAAAGACGATATTGAACTGAAACATCCCAGCCAGTTTGCCACGATTATTCGCTGGCGAGATTTCGGAAATGAACATCGGAGCCGCGATCGTTGCAGCGCCCACGCCCAGACCGCCGATGAACCGGGCAATCATGAAGGTCCATGGCTCGGGAGCGATCGCAGACGCAATTGCGGAGACGAAGTAAAGAACTCCCACCACGATCAAGCACTTGCGGCGACCGAATCTGGCCGCTGGCATTCCACCAAAGATGGAGCCGACGACCGTCCCCCATAACGCGGCGCTCATACACAGGCCGTGCCAGAAGCCGTCGAGTTGCCATAGTCGCTGGAAGTCCTCTTCGGCACCTGAAATGACAATCGTGTCAAAGCCGAACAGAAATCCGGCAAGCGATGCGGTGATCGACCAAAGCAGTAGGCGGCTTGTCATGCGATTTCTCGGCTTCGCGAAGTCTGCAAACCCTAGAACCTAGCCACAACTGCCAGTACATTCAATTGATTGAAAAGCCAGAAATGCTATGCTCTTGTCATGACAGTGTAATTTAACGTAATGACAGACGGGCCATGTGAAAGCACGCAACAATTTCAGCCTCGTCAGCAAAATGTGTGGGTGGATGCTGGCTCTGGAGGCTTTCCAAGCTGGTGATACAGGGCGATTTGGATCGTTCGATGCGATTTGAAACCGTCTGCCTTTTTCATTGCAAGCTTTGCTTTCGCGTTGAGTCCCTCAACGCTGCCGGTTTCGCGGACCAGTCGCACTTCACGCGGCATTTCAAACGATTCATCGGGGTCGCGCCGGGAGCGTATTCCAAGGCGGTGAATCCATCGAGCAACTCCTGACGCGCCGTCGCAACCCCAAGCCGTCCGGAGTGTTGCTCAATCGATCGCGACTCGCCTGGCTGCCGAAGGGGCAAGATCGCGACAAGGTTCTTGGTGTCCATCGTGACGCCTTCTGATCGACCGACGCCGGGCTCAATCGGTCGGCAACATCACCCACAACTCGGGTCGGCCGACATTGCAGTGAACCGCTCGAACGAGCATTCCCATGCACGCCCAGGAAACGAACAGCGTGATTCGAGCGGCATGCCACGCGATTGGGGCGGTGCCCAAGGCTGCACTGTGGCGATTATCGACGCTCGGAACGGGATGGAAAATTGTTTCAATCAATGCCGATCGTCGCGGCTCATCGTCTTGCAAAGTATCGAGAGTCTTCACGGTTTGTTGGAAAACGTCCCGTGATGCACCAGACTGCAGGACCTTGCCATCGATCGCATACGACGCTTGGCGGCTGAGTGTTGGCAACGTAAGCAAACCAAAGAAAGTCCAAAGCGTGAAGCCCAGGCACGTCATCGTCAGCCCCGCGATGCTCGTAACACCCGCTCCCGGCAACAATGTCGACAACGCGAAACCCGCAATCACCCAAACGAGGGCCAACATTAGGCCACGTGTACGACTGCCGCTTTGAATCGCTTCCAGTCGTCGCGCGATCACGACCGCTAGCTGCTCAGGGGTAAGTTTCGCGAGCGTGCCTGCTGGCAGCACAACGGTCTCCATTCGGGGCAGACCTACAATGCCGCCAGTGAAGCCGGTGTCGTGATGCCCAAGCGTCGTGACTGGACGCTGCCTCCACCCCCACGTTGAAACGATGGATTGAGCCTGCTCAATTGCCGGGATGATTCCCGGGTCATCTGCCACGCGATTCTTCAACGCTCCCACAAACTTGGCAATCTGAAGCTGTGCCCCAATAAGAATGATCGCGGTGCCGACGATTGCCAACGCTGCACCGAGTACGCCCAGCCAGCGTCCCATGAGAAGGATCAACAGGCTGGCGAAAAGAAACAGCGTTCCCTGGACAAAGACACCGCGGATCCAACCGGCCAAGAAGGTTCCAAGCGAGATCGTATTCGGTCGCCAGCGATTGGGAAGCAAGAATCCGCCGAGTAGATCCATCGGAAAGAGCACGGCAGCCAAGCAACCGAAGAGCAACACGAGAGCCGTCAAGTCACCGCCGCTCCACGACTCGGAGTTGGGCAGAACCGCAAGTGGGTACTGCGTCAGAAGTAGAGCGGTACTCAACACGACGAGAGAGCCAACGCCGAACATGCCAAGTAACAGACGAGCACGGGCGTATGTCATCGCTGAATCCCAATCGCAAATGGCAGGCTACCGCTTTCCCCTCGCTGTCTTCCTAAGCTTGCTTGTCCAACTCATCGAGTTGTCGGCCAATCTCTTCGGCCTCGGCACGCTTCTGGTCGCTTTTCTTCCGATTCACGGTCGAAAGGTCGTACGACTCCTGCATGAGCTTGTTGTACTTGGCTTGCAGTTTGTCTTTGCTATTTCCAAACATCGCGGGTGTCTCCATCGAGGGTTGTTGAAGAAGTGGTAGGTCATGCAGTGCATGACATCGAATGGTTGGTCTTCCCACGATCCATCCAGTGAAGCAGCTTGATTTCACGTAGGCAAAGCGGACATTCCCCGTCGTAGAAGACTTCGACCTTCCAGCTTGTGCCAGACGATTCGCTCATGACCCAGGTTCCGTGTTAGCCGTATCGTTGAGCCGAATCAACACTTCGTTGCGACGCAAAGGTCCCGGCGTGAAAGGCGGATCGTAGCCGGCCGTCTCCGCTTTCGACTCACCCTCGAGCCCACGCAGCTTCATCCACTCGCGGAGTTTCGCTTCTTGCTTTTTGGCTACTTGTGAATCGAGTCGGCCAGAGAAACGAATCACGGCGAAGCGACCGCCTTGGCGTTTGCGGATCTTCACGCCTTCTCCCTTGGGTTCCGGCACGCCTTCCGCGGCAACTTCCTTGGGCAATACAAACCCCATTGAGACGTCCGACTTTCCGGCTTCACCTTCCATGAAGACGGGCGTCGTCATGGCGATTTTCTGGTCGTCTTCGTTTCCGCCACTGATGTAACGAAACAGCCGCATGAAGCTGCCGTCGCGTCCCTGGGAGTCCAACTTCGAATCCGTTGCCGCTAGCATCAGATCCGGATATTCGCGAATCTCGATGTTTCCGTCAGAATCGATCACCGTGTATTCCGCCGACTCGTATCCGGCTCGGACGGTCATCGTCCATGCCGCCACGGCGACCCCGAAGAGGCCCACCATCGCAGCCAAATAGTTCATTCTCCGTTTCATCCCACATACCTCTCGTGTTTTCAGCAGCAGACTGTAGCGGCCTGTCAAGCAAGTCTCGTGCCGGGGAATTGACGTTCACCAATCCTATGACGCGACCGCCAAAACGGAGTCCTGAGTCGGAATGAATTCTGAGTCCGGAATGGTTACAATTGGCTCAGACGTCAGGTGTGCGGCTCCTGCCTCCGATAACCGATGTCGCAGGCAATGTGATACGGGATATCCTTTCGTAAGTGAATTGAGTCGGGAGTCCGGATCCGAAAGAAGAGGAGCAGAACGGCTCGCCCCCTCGGCCACATTGTCGGGTGCGAGAGTCCCTGGTTCGGATTGAGACCAGAAAGCTGCCCAAATAGGTCCGAGTTTTTTTCCGAAAAGCGAGAAGGAATCTCACGTTACCCACGAAGGAATTCGCAACGACGTCTTATCCGGAGCCTCAACAGCATGTCAAAACCCTCGCCACTGGCTGTGATCCTCTCCATGATCACACTTTTTATCTTCGCCCGGCTGGATTGCCTCGCACAGGACATCCCGCTTGTTTACGAAGTTGAGCAGACGGGCTCAGATCTACCGAAAACCGTGTTGCCGGATTTCGATCAGTTGCCGATTGTTCGGCCCCTTCCCGATCCGTTTGCCTGGTCGGACGGGAGCGGACGTTCCGCGGAATTTAAAGACTGGGCTCGCCGCCGCTCAGAAATCAAAGCAGAAATCGAACGGTATGGGATCGGAACGAAGCCGTCTCGGCCCAAAGAGATCGACGCCAGCTTCAAGAACGACACGCTCACCGTAAAGGCGACCGAAAATGGCGAGACCCTGACGCTTACGGCACGAGTACGTATTCCGGAGGGCGACGGCCCGTTTCCCGCCGTCATCGGAATCGGCTTCGGTGGTGGCACTGGAAGTTTGCCTGCCGACATCTTTACCAGTCGCAACGTCGCCACGATCACATTCAACTTCGACCAAGTGATGGCTCACCAGCAGAAGCGCGGCAACGAACCGATCAATCGGCTCTACCCACAACTCACACACATCGGCGCCTACGCGGCTTGGCCGTGGGGCATTAGCCGTATCATTGATGGCCTGGAATTGGTCGAAAAAGACCTTCCGATCGATCGAAAGCGTCTTGCAGTGACAGGCTGTTCGTTCGCCGGAAAGATGGCCTTGTTCGCCGGTGCCTTCGATGAGCGGATCGCCCTGACCATCGCTCAGGAATCTGGCGGCGGTGGCGCGGCGGCGTGGCGAGTTTCCGAAACACTTGGCAATGTGGAAACTCTTGGCAAGACCAGTCGAGCGTGGTTTCGGGAGGACATGTTTCAATTCTCAGCGGCCGTCGACAAGCTGCCGTACGACCATCACGAACTGATGGCGATGGTTGCTCCGCGAGCATTGTTGGTTCTCGGAAATCCCGATTACGAATGGTTGGCCGATGAATCCGGATATGTCTCGTGCCGAGCAGCTCACGAAGTCTGGAAGACATTCGGCATCGGCGACCGGTTTGGATTCTCGATCGTGGCCGGTCACCCGCATTGCCAGCTTCCCGACATCCAGCGACCGGAAGTCGAAGCGTTCGTCGACAAATTCCTGCTGGGCAAGTCGGACGCCAAGACAGATGTGACCAAGCACCCGTTTGATTTGGTTGAGCACGAGTTCTGGTACGACGGTTGGACGAAAGGAAAGTCGACGTTCCCAACGCTGGATGGCGAGAACATCGAGACCTTCACTTTCGAAGCGGAAGCGATGCAGCCCGGTTCCGACTGGCAGATCAAATCCGCCGAGGACGCTTCTGCCGGAAAGTACATCACGATCAAGCCCGGCCTCGACAGCCCACAAGCCGTTCCGGCAGGCGACAGCGGAGCAGTCAGGATCCCGTTCACGACCACCAAAGACGCCAAGTACTACGTCCACGCCCGCGTGAATTGCCCATCGGCGGACGACGATTCCTTCTGGATTCAGATCGATGACGAAGCCTTCGTTGCCGCCAACGGTCTGGGAACCCAAGGCTGGCAATGGGTCAAACTGACCGCACGGAAGCCTGTTCCAGGCAAGCACACGCTGACCATCAAGTACCGCGAAAACGGAGCCTTGCTCGATCGCATCGGAATCACAACCTACCCGTTCGGTGCACACGCCCTCGACGCCGCCGAAGCAGAACCAACCTTAAAGGATGCAGTCGGCAAGCGGTTCAAGATCGGTGTCGGCGTCGGACATCGCGTTGTTCAGAACGCGGAAGACGCAGCACTGATTCGCAGGCACTTTCAAATCCTGACCCCAGAAAACTGCATGAAGCCGCAGGGCATTCATCCGCAAGAAAATGAATGGAAGTTCGAGCCGAGCGATGCGTTCGCCGACTTCGCCCGAAAACACAACCTGGAAATGGTCGGGCATTGCCTTGTTTGGGCCAAGGATGACCGAACCGACCAGTGGATGATGAACGAGGGCGAAAAGCCAGTCTCGCGTGAGAAGTTGCTGCAGCGAATTCAAACGCACGTCAAGACCGTCGTCAGTCGTTACGCGGATGTGGCCACTCACTGGGATGTCGTCAACGAAGCCATTGGCGACAGCAACGATGATTTGCTGCGTGATTCGGTGTACTCGCGAACGACCGGGATGGACTTCATCGTCACCGCGTTCAAGACCGCCCGCGCACACGATCCCGACGCTCTCCTGATTTACAACGACTACAACGGACACAAACCCGGCAAGCGAACGAAGCTGATCGAACTGCTGACGAAACTGAAAGCCGCCGGAGCCCCCATCGACGCGTACGGCATGCAGGGGCACTTTGAACTGGGCGACAACTCGCTGCCGGAACTCCGCGCGACCTTCGATGAACTTCGCAAGCTCGACATACAGGTCGTGGTTTCCGAACTCGACATCGACGTGGTTAAACGAGGCCGCTGGTGGGCGGACGGAGGCATTTATCGCGACGAACTGAAAACGTTCGATCCATACAAGAATGGTATGCCACCGGAAATCGAACAGCAGATGGTCGAACAGTACGTCGAATTGTTCAAGCTGTTTCACGAGTACCGCGACATCATCTCGCGAGTCTCTTTCTGGAACCTTCACGATGGCCAAAGCTGGCTGAATGACTTCCCGTGGAAACGGGTCAATCACCCGCTGCTGTTTGATCGTCAGCGAAAACCCAAAGCGGCATTCGATGCCGTTTACGAGTTGCTAAAGAACTCATCCGCCAGCAAGGCCGCCAATTCTGTTAGGCTTCAACCGGCTCCGCGCAGAAAACGATCGGCGTGAATGCGACCACTGCCGATACCATCATCGCGCCGGAGATCTACGGTCAGTTCACCGAACACCTGGGCGGGTGCATTGCTCCCCACGCCCCACATCGACTCGATCGCGGCGGGCGGAGTGAAGTTCACCAGCGGATATGTCGCGTACGCCGTTTGCGGTCCGAGCCGAGCCTCCTTTATCACGGGACGCGACGAACATGAACTTCACACAGACCTGCGAAACAAATGCCTCGTCCGCTGAATCTGTGGGTAGAGTCCTTTGTTCAAGAGCGACCGAACCTGTGTGATACTGCGCTTCCAACGAAAACGCCCTTCACGAAAGTCGCAGTCAATTTAGATGGCTTGTGAGTTAGTTCAGTGTGGTGGATTCACCATCTTGGACATCGGTGACGTCGCTGGTGCAAGTGTGGAACCGATGGAAAACGAGTGAAGTCACCCACAGATTCTGCGGAAGACTTAAATTTTTTTGGCCGAGTTGCACTGCTGACTTTCACGGTTGGCGGCTGCAGTTCTCTGTTTGCTCAATCTGATTCCGAATCGTCAACTTCCAACATCGGCCCACTCCCTCCGAATGGACGGGAGGAGCGGGCGAACTTGAGTCGTTTCGTTACACTTCGATCTCAAAGCCTTTGCGGCTTTGGCGAGAAAGAAACGCGTTGGCTTCGTCATCACCAACGATCTCTCGTTTGGCCGGGTCCCAGTTCAGCTCGCGGCCGAGTCGGATGGCGATGTTCGCCAAGTGGCAGGTCTCGAGCATTCGGTTGTGAGACCAGACATCGGAAATGGGTTGCTGCCGAGACTGCATCGCAGCGATAAAGTTGGCAGTGTGGTTTTCACTGACTGGTCCGCCATAGACCTCTTCCACCGCCCCTTCGGGTAGCGGATTGTTCTCCAGGTCTTCGACGGGCTTGCCAGACAACCGACCGCGATTGACAAAGAACCGGCCCTTCGTGCCTTCGAATAGGATGCCGTTGTCGCCCTCGCTGGTGATGACCATCGGAATACCACCTGGCATGTTGGCATGTATCTCGAACTTCGTGGGCGAGTTGTACCGATCGTCGACGGTGGGATAGCCATCTTTATATTCGACCGGCAGCGAGTAACTCACGGGCGTGATTTTATTTGGCCCGGTGTCGCCCGCACCGAGAGCCCACGTCGCGATGTCGACGTGGTGGGCTCCCCAATCGTTCATTTGCCCGCCCGAATATTCGTACCAATTCCGCCACGCATAGTGGCAGTTGGTGTAGAGCGGAACGCCGCCGCCGTACCCTTCACGCATCTCTGGCAGGGCACGGTAGGGGACCTTGGGAGCTGGACCCAGCCAGCTATCCCAATCAAGCCCCTCGGGGACATCGATGGCTGGGATCACCGGGGAACCTGTGGCCCCATTGATGCCGCATGTGACCTTCTTAATGTCGCCGATTCTGCCGGCCCGAATCAGTGCGATCGCCTTCAGGAATCGTTGGTCATTCTCGGTGCGCTGCATTGTTCCAACTTGGAAGACGCGACCGGTTTGCTTCACGATTCTTTCGATCAGTTTGCCTTCGGCGATCGTCAGCGTCAGCGGCTTCTCGCAGTAGACGTCCTTTCCAGCCAGCATCGCTTCGACGGAAATCTTCGTGTGCCAGTGGTCCGGTGTCGCGATCATCACCGCATCGATGTCGTCACGCTCCAAGACCTTTCGATAGTCGCTGTATCCGTCGGCGGCCTTGCCAGTCTTCTCCTTCAGCTTCTCATTCACGGCTCCGAGCACATTCGAGTCCACATCCGCGAAGGCAGCAAAGTCGGCGAACTTCGTCGACTTGTTGGTAATGGTCCACCCCTGATTACGTAGACCGATTGTCGCGAAGACGGGACGCTCATTCGGTGAATTCTGGGCTAGCGAATATTCACTGCTGCCCGCAAACACACCGGCGGCCGTCACCGCAGAAGTGGCCTGCAAGAAATGACGTCGGTTTAGGCGAGATGACAGGGTCATGGTTATCCTCTTGAGTAGTTGCCGAGAAAAGTAAGAGTAAAGCGAAGGGGTAGTAGGTCGGGACGACTTCCCCCAAGTCATCGAATCGTTCATATAGTTTGACACACTAGCTGAGCCTTTTTGCCTTCGTTGCAACCTAAGCGAGCGTCTTCTCGCGGCTGAGAACGTCAGGTATCTGACGCAGTAACCGAATCAGAATCTCGGCTTCTTTCGAAGTCATCGATTGGTACATTTCATCACGAATCGATTGTCCAACTTTCCATAGCTTTCGAAGCTTGCGCTTGCCGTTCGGCGTCAACTCCACCGTCTTGGCCCTCGAATCGCTTGGGTGGGAAGCTCTCCGGACAAATCCATTCTTCTCCAAGAGCACCAACATGGCTCGGACCGTGCTTGGATCGGACGAAATCCGGTCCGCTAGTCCTCGCTGGGTGAGTGTGCGGCTTTCGTTCAGGGCGAGCAGCAACACGAATTGATCCGCCGTCACTCCATGCGATGCAAACTTTGCATCCGTGCTGCGGTGAAGAGCCATGTACGCCGCACGAAGCGCTAGCGGCAGCCCCCGCTCTTGGCCGATCGAATCTGTCATGTACTCAGCGACTTGTCTCATTCGGAATCACTGCCGTTCAGGCCGGTCTATGCTGGCCGGCTCCATCACGCCGGAGCAAATCGATCATGTTGGCACACCACCGCATCGTCACTCATCGCGTGAAATCCCTCCACCTCACAACAGTCTATCTCGACCTGAAGCAAAAGCGTACCCCGCGTTTTGGGACAACGAATGGATTGCGACAGAGCATCCCGAAAGCATAGCGAGCCTGACATTCGCTTGATTTTGCTGTTTGGCTAGGTCTTGCCTTAGAGGCATCTTTCGCCCGCACCATGAAAGCCATCTTCCCGCTGTCGCGAACTTGCTGGACCGCTTCACACCATCGACTTTGTCCTTGCCGATGCCGGAGAGCGGCTCTGTGGTGATCCTTGGACTCATGAGAAACGATGAAATTCTCGGAACTTATGGTCGCGAAATCGGTTTATGCGTATACACACGGTTCCTGTTCGCTTCGCCCATCGCCAAGATGTAAAATCTCTCTATGCCAATCCGGTCCCCTACCTACAGCACGGCTGGGGTGAAAACGAGTACGGTTGGAGCGTTCATGGTCACGCGGGACTGATCATGGACAATCTGATCGCGCAAACAAAGACATCCAAACTGGATAGCCAGCGGTGGTTTAGAGTTCAATATGTGCTCGGACACCAAACAAGACGGCCGTATCATCACGTCTGTTACCGGGTTGAAGGACTTGCAGATCGGGAGTGATGTAGACCGAAGGAGTCACTGCACAGTTGTAGAACAATTCAACTCCCCAGCTATCGCGTGGGGCTGCAAGCAGATTGAGGATGGGGCCCGTTTCATCGGAGAGTTCGTTATAGAACCAGCCGACTCCGAATCGGTCGTCGGGCCGGCGTTTCGAGGGGACATTTCCGCCGATCCCCGCATTCATCCAGGAACGAGTCAGAGTCGGATTGCCATCGCTGATTCCTGCGGCGGCGAAGACTCCCCAGCCTTTTGAAGGATCGTCATAGGTGTCAATGTATTGAAATCCGCTCCAAAAAAGGCTCCAAGCTTCGCTGACCTGTTGTGGGGAAAAACCGGGAAGGATGACTCGCGGGTCCTGCCCCAAGGCGATTTGCGAGCGGTTGTTCCAAGTGAATCCCATGGTCTGAGCTCCTGGTTTGCCGCCAAGGGGTGTAGGTAAGCTCAAAGCACCCGTGAGTGCGACGCCGTCCTCAAACAGTTCATCAAAACCACTTTGTGTAATGGTGTCGCTCGAGTTCAAGACACTGAAAGACAAGACAGGGAATTGATCCTGAAGGATGGTGAAACCGGCTCCCAGCGTCGAGTAAGGGGCACTAAATGTAGTAGTGACGGGAAAAATGAAGCTCGCATTCATGAAGGTGTCGTCGCCACGTCCTGCCGTGAATGGGGTCAGTCCGGACGGAACCGTCATCATCTTACCGGCATAGATCGCAACATTTTCCGAAAGGAACTGCGTGAAGAGGAATTCCGTGATCACGAGATCTTCGGTTTCCGGCGTGGGGAACGTCGACAGCATCGCGGGTGAGAGCAACACACCAGCAGCTTGATTAATCGGGGTACCGAAACGATGTTCGGCACGAATTTTCATCAAGAGGCCATCCCGGACTCCGAGTTTTCCGAAATCCGTATTCAGGATGTATTCGCCATGGCCGGCGTAATCGAATTCCCGCCGTCTGCCGCCGCTCGTCACACCTTGGTAATACTGCGTGACGGAAGCATCCAGAGTGATGCCGTTATCGGCCAGAGAGGATCGCGTCCCGCACCAGTCTCCAAGCAGATACGGCGATGAGCACCACCCGCCGTCGCTGGGACGGAAGTCCGAGTCACCATTAGCGCACGCGCCATCACAGCCAGCAACGGCGTCACATTCTTGAGCGACGAGCGAGTCGCTGCAGACCAATGCAATTGGCGGCCAAAACAAGATGAAGAGAAACGCGACTCGACAATTTGACATCAGAACTCTCACAAAACCATTGATTGCTTCAGAGCTCACATCGGTCAGGGGAGTTGCGAAACCGCAAATGGAACGAATGCCTCTGCAAACTTTGTGGCTTTCGAGTTATCGATCATGCCGGTTATCCGAGTTATTCGGGACGACGACGCACGTTGAGCTACCGACCAGCTTCGGCCACGCCACTTGGCGAAGCTTGTTTGATCCCCAGCCAAGACCTCTTCGATCTGCGTGATGACGTCCTCAATGCTGGCGGGGCTTCCGTCTCAAACCAATGCGGTACCCCAACTCAAGGGAGATCAGCAGGACGGCGATAAAGATCGCGAAATCAAGCCAAAGCGGGATCTGGTGGTCGAAGGAAAAACTCATGCGTCGTCTCCATTTGCTCCATTCTAATTACCCTTCGTCCTTGTGCATCCATGACAACGCCGCGGGCGTTCGCCCTCATCTGTAAGTCGCTTTCCTGAATGGTCTTCACCGCTGATCCTCCAGGAGTTCTTCTAGGACCGCTCCGACGCTCGCTGCGGTCCTAGGAAGAACCGCTACGATTCCCAGGGGACGTAATATCTTTTGTTGAGCGATTGGCCCAGCAATCTGTAGGTCAGGCTGTGCCTGACGACTTCTTGGGCATGCACAGCATGCCCTACAAATGAGCCCGACCTTGCCGCCCATCGGCGGATCGGGAAACGGCAGGACGTCCTGCGCCGATGCGGGCACGGCCACAAACACGGCCAGCCCGATGAGCACTGCGATGCGGGTGATGGTTGGTTTCATTTTCGTGGTTGGTTTCATTGGGATTCTCGTTCTCTTAATGGTCATGGACCACGGATGAAGGGATGACCATGGCCTCAGCCGGGTCGTAGCGGTCGAACAGATTGATCACCCGGGCCGCCTCAGCGGCATCGCCCTGGGTCACTTCAAGCTCTTTGTCCTCGATCAGCTTTCCCACCGTCTCCGAACTGAGGTAGACCTTCGCCCAAGCCTCGGGCGAGAGCTTCACGACGATATCCGGGTCGCGGGGATAGGTTTTGGGATCCTGGATGAACTCCGCCACGGCGCGGCGTACGTGAAGACCGGCACTGGTGTCATCCGGGAAGTCAAAACGCATCACGCAGTCGGTTCCACCGCTCTTGACGGGATTGATGCGCACCCGGAAGTAGTCGACGAAGGTAGTGGGAAAGGCCGTGATCGTCTCGGGCGCGGGTGGCACGATCCGGGGCAGCTTGATCTTTCCTTCCAGGGCCAGAGCTTGGGACAGCAGGTGAGCCCGATTGTTGGCACCGGTCGAGACATAGGCCATCTGACGGAGCGCCTCGGCCTTGAGCGCTCTCGCCATCGTGTTTGGTGTCGCCGGTATCAAAGGCGATCAGGCCCTCGTCGGTATCGATGATGGAGATCGGCGCCAGCCCATAGCCGCCGAAAACCCAGATGCCCTCGGCGGGCTTCTCGATGGTGGGCTTGAGCCAGGCCACCTTCTCGATGCCGTCGAGGATGCGTTTGTTGGCGATGGCACCGTTGGGAGCTTCTACCAGCTCCACCTCTCCTCCCATGTAAGGTGTCGGAGGAAGCTCCGGTGCTTGTGCGTGGAGTTGATTGGCAGTACCGACCACCAGCGCGGCGATCATCGCAGTGCGTGTGATTGTTCTTTTCATTGTCATGGTTGGTATCACCGATTGAGTTTCGAATTCTCGGTTGCGTTTACTTCACTGGCTCAATGCTCGGGAACGTCCATTCGCCCTCCAGGATTTCCTTCCGTGGCTGATACATGCGAACGACGTAGTTCCAGCCCTCGGTAATGGGCAGATAGTTCTCGCTTTTCGGATCGCCGCCGAAGTGGATCGTGTAGGAACCATCCACGTTGGATTCCGCGGAGAAGTTGTTGAAGCTGTTTCGGCCCAGGTCGTTCTTTTCGAGATAGCCGTCGGCGTTGTAGACGGTGATGGACCAGAAGGCATCAACGGGCACGTCCTTGACCGTCACTGCGTGCGGGGTCTTGCCGTCGTTCTCATCGACGGTGCCTATCTCGTAGTAGGCAGCCTTGACCGGCAAACCGCCCCACCCGGCCGCGGCGCCGACGAGGTGGTCGATCGGAAGGACCTCCTCCTTGCTCCCGAAGGCGTAAGTGGAATCAAAGCCGAGGGTGGCAAGATCGCTGAGCGACTTGCGTGCCTTAGCGAGGGCGTCGAGGTCCCAGTTTGGTGCCTCGAACGGTCCGGGGCCTCCGCCGCTGAACTTCAGCTTGTCCTGAGCCGCATGGGCTTTAGCAAGGTCGTCGGGATCGCCGGCGTCGTAAAAGGTTCGGATCGTCACAAGCGCGAAGCGTGTGCCGACCTTCTCTTCCGTCAGGTCGTAGGTGCCCGGTTTCGACTCCACGAACATGTAGTGGTCCTGGTTGACCACGTGCATGGACATATAGCGTCCACCGACTTCCGGCAGCGTGATCGTGGCAGGCTTGGATAGATCCAGCACGGTCCCTGAATAGAGAGTGTCCTGGTTCATCCGGATCACCGGCTGGTTGTCCGGCGTGGTGGGCTCGCGCAAGTGGGCGAACTCGCCAATGCCGGCGCCCACCATTTTCCTGTTGGAGCGGATCATGTGATCCGATTCGGCCCGCACGAAGTTGGCGACGGTGACTGCCTTCGCATTCTCTTCCGCAGAGGCGATGATCGGCATGAGGAACGAAAGGGAGGCAATCAGGATGAGGGTGGAGATGACCTTGGTGTTCATGTTATGGCCTTCATGGGAAGTAGTCCTGTTTGGTTATTCGACCCGTTGCAGCGGCGGCATCGTCCAGGTGCCGTCGAGGGCTTCCGCCTGCGGCCAGTAGAGACGCAGGATCGCGGAAAAAGGCCCCGAGGGAGCCGGAAGCCAGTTGGCCTCCTTGTCGTTGCCCGGCGATTCGTGCTGCAGATAGAGCTTGATTCCCCCGTCTTCGTCGCGCACAAAATCCTCCAGCATGGGCGAATTGAGTAGGTAACGGTTGAGCGGGTTCTTCGTCAGCAGGCTGGCTGGCAGTTCATACATCGTCAGCGACCAGAACGCCTCGACGGGCGGCAACTGATCCGGCGCGAAACGCAGCGTGTAACGTTGGGAGCCGTCGAGTTTCTCCCCGTCGGCATCGACATAGTACGCCGGGTAGATGGCTTCTTCCTCGCTGTTGCCCCAGATCCCGAGCACCGCGGCCGCCATGCGGTAGAGATAGTTATTGTTGAGGTGCTCCCGCGTACCAAAGGCATCGCCGGAACCGAGCTCCCCGGCGTCCGATTTCTTTTTCAGCTCTCCGAAGTCAGCCCAGGCATCCGCGATTCCCTGACCAATCGCTTCCTGGATCGCAGGGGAAAACGCATCCCATTCGAAGTTCTTAGCCGCACCGATATTCAGCTTGGCGAAACGCTCCATCAACTCCACTTCGGAAGGGTGAGTCGGGCAAAACTGCAGCACGAAGTTGAGTTGCTCGAAGACCTTGGGGGACTTGCGGAGTTCCTCCTGAGAAAGCGGTTCGACGAAATCGATCGCCGGTGCCGCCTCGGGGGCCGGCTTGCCGAGGAAGGCGGAAAGTTTTTCCACCTTGTAGCGGGCCTGGATGGCTTTCACCTTTTCCAGGTCATCGGGGTTAAAGAGCTGCGTCCGGTAGACCGCCAGCATCAGTTCCGTTTCCGAGTGGTAAACCTTCGTGATGCCTTCGGGAACGTCGCCGTCCCACCCCGGTCCGGCGATGAGGAAGTTGCCACCTTCGTTTCCGGTGGTGCGGCTGCCGATGTAGGCGAAGTTGTGGGTGTAGAGGTCGATCAGCTGGATGCTGAAGTAGCGATCCTTTTCGATCTGGGGAACGGTCAGCACGATCGGCTCGGCGCGCAGATCCAATCCCAGCCAACTGTAAGGCGTATCGGAATTGGGCGTCTGAACCGCCTTGTCTTCGTGCGTGTAGACGCGGGGGATGTTTTTGATCTCGTTCAAGGGTGCCTTGAATTCAGAATTTTCCGAGTCCAAGAAGTACCCATGGATCACGCGGTAACTATCCACCACGGGGTTTGCGTAGATGTAGGCTTCCTTGGCGATGGCGCGGGCTTCCTCAGGCGCGATTAACTCACCGGGAAGCCCCTGGGCTGAAGCTGCCTCGCCCGCTGACAGTGCCAGGCAAACAAGCGTCAGGCAGAAAGAAGTTTGCTTCTTTGTCATGGTACTGTCGCTTTGAGGAAGGAGGTTGAAGTCACTGCGCTGAGGCTTCTTGATCGGACGCTCCTTCTAGCTCTTCCATGCGGACGAGCAATGCCTCTTGCGTTTGTTCCGGACCAAAGTGCACCAGAACTTCCGCCGATTCTTTCGTGAGGTTGTAAATCCCAGTTTCCATGATCAGGTCATCATTGGAACCGTCGGCCGCTCTCCAGACGGCGCGCTGCGTCTTTTCGTCGACCATGCCTTCGACCGGGTGCATGACATCGGTCAACTCGTTGTAAAACGTGCCCGCGATGATTCCTTCTTTGCTGACGGCGAGCTGCAGGAACATGCTGCTGGCGTTGACGCCTTCTTCGGTGATGGCAAAGACGCCCAAGGGCATCCATTCCAGCTCCTCAGCCTGCTCGTCGGTCATTTCGGGAACCGACTCGGCGACCTGTGAAGTGTCGGAGTAGTACTGTTCAGCGGATCCATACTCCTCGCCGTTCACGTAGACGGTGTTGTCTTGGTAGTAGACGTTGCCACCCGTCCCGTACTGGTAGTAGACCGGCTGTGACCAGCGGTAAGTGACCCATCCCGTGATCGCCCCAGCGGATGCCCACCGCCACCAATAGCCGGGGCGGTAATTGGGATAGTTCGGATGCGATGGATACCAAGGCAACGGTCGGGCGACTGGAGGCATCGTTGGCGGTCGAAACCCCGGCGGTCGTGTCCCCGGTCGTTCCGGCCGAACCGGTAACGTCGAGACGGGCGGCTTCGTTCCGGGGCGATCGGGTCGCGCCGGTAGCGTTGTCGCCGGTGGTCGGGTTCCAGGGCGATCGGGACGAGCCGGTAGTGTCGTCGCTGGTGGTCGCGTTCCGGGCCGATCGCCCGGACCCGGCTTGGTCAGGCCCGGAGGCTTGAAGCCAGGTGTCCCGGGCTTGCCGCCTCCGCCTGGCCGAGCTGGAAGTTGACTCGGGATCGAGGGAGCCGGGCGAGTAGAAGGGTTGGGCGATGCCCCCGGTTTGAACCAGTCGGGCATCGAGGGACGCGTGCCGGCACCCGGTCGAATCCCACCCTGAATCTTGCCGGGATCAATGCTCGGACGATTCCCTGCACCGGGTACTGCTGGCCGAGTGCCCGGAACTGCTGGTCGTGTTCCGGGAGAAATGCCGGGCGTAGGTCGTGTTCCCGTCGGAGGCCGATTGGGCGAGGCGGGACGTGGATTGGAGGGACGTGGATTGGAGGGACGTTGGCCAGTGGCGGGAAGACTGGGACGCGTGGCCGGACCGCTCGGCATCGCCGGACGACCTGCCGCCGGTAAACTCGGGCGACTCATCGAGGGCGATCGATTGATCGAAGGACGACTTCCACCTCCAACCCGACCTCCACCACCGCGACCGCCGCGCTGTGCGATCGCGTCTCCGCCAATCAGGAAGATCGCGACGAACGACACTGAAAGACACGTTGAAACATTGCGAATCTTCATTTCGATTCCTCCTGCGAATTTGCTGCTGCGTTGTCGTCCTCTGCTAATCGAACGACGCTGACTTCCGGAATGCTGGGCTGAAGTTCGCCCGCAATTTCGCGGTTGGTTGACTGCCAACGGAACGTGTCGTCGTCGACATAGGTGTAAACATTCAGCGATGAGGCCCGCGAACCATCGGCGAGCACGAAGGATGACTTCACCAGCCAGCGGTTTCCGTCCTGAATCCAGACTCCTTCACCAATTCCACCCTCCGAATCGAATGTCCAAGACCGGATTTGATTGGACCGAGGATCGAACCCGACAATTTGGTCCCCGTGAAGAGTGACTTTCCCGTCCGTCTTCAACTCGAACGACCGCTTCAGAAACTTCCGATTCTTCGTCCATGAGCATTTGGTGACGATCGTGGTATCGTCGCCTTTATCAACCCACTCGCCCACCATCCATTCCAGCGCGTCCAATGGCTCAGCCAAAATCGAACCTTGGTCCGGTTCGGCGCTGGTCTTTTGCAACTCCCCCGCGTCTTGTGCTATCCCATTGACAACGGAAAGACACGCCAAGATCAGCGGCATTAAGATGTGTTTCATCACTGCATTTCTCCATTTGAGGTCGGGACCATTTGCATCTCACGTCGCCACGTACCCATCTCTAGATATCCTCCGGCACAAGATCGCTGTTGGCCAACATCTTTTGAACAATCTCCTGGAGACCCTTCTTCTCAGCCGAAGTCAGACCGGCAAGAAACTTCGCATTGGTCGCTTTTGAATCGGCAACGAGCTTGGGGACGAGCCGGGAACCCTTGCGAGTCAACTTGAGCTTCACGACGCGCCGGTCTGTCGTGCTTCGCTCCCGAACGAGCAGCCCTTGTTCTTCAAGACGATCCAAGTGCCGGGTCATTGCAGCCGCGTCAATCCCGATGAATGACGCGAGCGAAGCGGGCGTGGTTTTCTTGTCATTCGCGATCGCACTCAGGATTGCACATGCGGCTCGTGACACGCCATGGACGCTCAGTCGGTTCTCAAAGTCGCTTTCCATCGTTCTGGCAAGACGCGTCACCCAGTACCCGGTACTGGATCGAATTGAGCGATCTTCGTTGGCGATTTTCGCCGTCGGCAAGGTGAGCACTGTGGTCCCCGTCTTCTTCCTGTTGTTGACAACGACAATTATTTTACTCAGAAATCATTGCCGCGTGCAAATAGGGGAATGCTCCCCATTGTTGATCCATCGTGATGGAGGTAAGGAAACGGGTCGGATCGCATTTCCTGATCAATTCATGATGCAGGCCATACCACTTTTCGGCCAAAGCCGTGAGCATGTCATCCGCGTCCTTTTGGACTCCGGGAACATCGTTGGGCTTGATCGGCCAGGACGCCTATCGGGCTGGAACGTATTGGCTAAGTGATCGTTTTCACTGGCCAATTACGAAGACTCACCTTGCGCGCGAAGATGTCGGAGATGGTGAGCGGCATGTGCGGTGTGGATTTCAAGAATCTTCTCGCGTGGCAATCGGCCGAATCCCGGATGAGGTGCGAAGCTGCCGGAGTGATCCAGCAGACGTCTAACACTGGCTGCAAATGCCTCCACTTCGGTTGCATCTTCTAAATCATCTGACGGAACAAACATCGGAGCCGTTCGTATCCCACGAGGAGAATCGCCGCTAAGCACCTTGGGCAACAGCAGTCTTCGCACCAGAGGTCGCAGTGGCGCAAAGAGCGACATCCAAACGGGATAGCCATCGACGCTGGGGTCTTGGACCAAAACCAAGTGCCGACAGATCTGCCCGAGCGACCAGTTTCCGTGCCGGACATAGCCGCTAGCCAACAATTGCCGAGCGTCATCGACGGCGGCTTCGAGATTGTTGAACTGCAATTGACGGAGGTCACTCATCTGTCTTCGGCATCTCCGTAGAATTTGGATCTTTCGAAGCACATTATGGGCGAACCACCTGAAGATTGACACCAGCGATGAATACCAACGCGATTCAAGTCCGACCGGCTCGCAGAGATGATCGTGACCGCATCTTCACGACGAGAAAGGAATCAGCAACTACGGGATGTTCGTTGCTCGCTGGGGCGGTCGATCGCGTGCATTGGGCTGCCATCAATCCATTCGCTCAGAACGTATGGACCTCCATGCGGTGACTCGCCGTATCCGAGGTAGCGGATGAATGCATCGATTGTGGTGCCTGCGTTCCCGAATGCCCAACCGAGGCGATTTTCTATGAAGACGACGTTCCGGAGCAATGGCATCGGTTCATTGAACTGAACGCGACGAAGGCAAGGGAATGCCCCTCGGCACACGATTAAGCCTAGCCGAGCAGTTTGCGCATTGCGGATGCGACGCCTAGAGTGACTTCGGTCATCCTGGGATAGTCGAGCGTGTCTGGTGTGTCGGTCGCCTGGTGGTAGTTCGGGTTGCGTAAGAAGCTGGTGTCGGTGAGCATCAGTGCGGGATAGCCTTGGTCCCAGAATGAGCTGTTGTCGCTCAGGCGGATCTCGTGGATCTTTTCGGGTAGGCAGATCGAGAAAAGGGGCATGCGGCGCGTGCCGCGTTTGAATCCTCGCCGGAATCTCCAGCACAACTTCCAGGATGACATGTTGCCGACGGCTGCCAGAAAGTTGCCCCGCCCGGGAAAGAATCGGTGCCTCCATTTCGGAATGCCCGGCGGAACCGTCTGCGAGCCTTTCGTCAGACTGTAGTAACCAACCATCTCCAGGCACAGCATGCCAATGATGTTGTCGCCGCGCTGTCGCGAAAGGCGGGCGTGGTGTTGGCTGCCCATCGAGTCCATGTTGAAGTACGGCGGCTCTTCGCAAGCGAATGCGACGAATCGGGCGGTTCGTTTTCCACTGTGCTCGCGCAGCAAACGGCTGACTTCGATCAACACGGCAACGGCGGACGCGTTGTCATCGGCACCGGGTGTATTAAAAACAGTGTCGTAATGGGCGCCGAGCAAAACGATCTCATCAGCTCGCTTGGTTCCTGGGCACTCGACGATCAGGTTGGTCGCCTCGTCGCCCATGGCGTCGTAGCATTCCCGCGAATGACTATAGCCCATCTCGGACCACTGGGGATACCTGCTTGCCCGGCACCAGCGCCCACGATGCCACCAACGATCGCGGCCGTCGTGTCCGCGTCGCCACCGCACTCAATGATGCTCGTGACCGCCGAGCGAAAATCTTTCGGAGCGGTCATCCCCGACCGCAGTCCCCAGGATGCATCCAACGATTGCATCGCGATTCACTCAGTTGTCCCCACCTACAATCCTCTTCAAAAAAGCGAATTACAACGCATTTGACCGTGCTGAAATTTCTAAGTCCCTCGCGATTTAACGTAAGTTGAAACGAATGACTGCGTCATCACCATGCAGCACTGACGTACCAATTCGGTTTCGCGATTGATGCCGATCAGTTTTTCCTTCAAGTGGTTAACGACAAAGGCGAGGACTGCATGCTCCGGGAATTTCTTCCACTGAGCCTGCGACAGTCGCTGGGTCTCACGGGGAGACTCTTCGTCGTAGAATCGAATCATCGCAGCGTATTTGTCAAATGAATCCTGCACCGTCTCTTGGCTTACCGGTGGCATGGTTGGGGCAACAGCTTCAAATAGTTCAAAGAGAACCAACAAGACGTATAGACTCTCCTCGACCAATTCCATTGGTACTTTCAGCGAGCCAAGCTGGACCGCAGCGCCCATTACATTGCCTTGCTTGGCCGCAACATCATCAAAGCGACGGATTCTTTGTTCGGTCGAATATGCATTCACCTTTTTGATCGCCGTGGCAACATCGTCGACTGTGATGGTGAAATTGAATTCAGAGAGATCGGGGGTGTGCATCAGCCATTCAATCCGGGAAAGTCAAGTAGGATAGCCATGTTCAATAGTCTAAAGAGTTTACGCATGCCGACGTAGTGGATGTTCTTACTGTGATCGGAAGTGACG
>NZ_JANZKV010000209.1 GCF_025060895.1 Stieleria sedimenti
TGCGACCCCCGGATCCGCTACTCGGGGAGGTGATTAGGAATTAGACAGTTAGACGATTAGGAATACCTAATCCCTAAACACCTAGATCCTAACTCCCTAACATGATCGCGTGGTCCAGCGGCGAAGACGTCTGCGTGACATGCAGAAGATCGAAGGTTCGATTCCTTCCGCGATCACTTTTGAAACGACAAGGTCTGTAAGTGTTTCGGCAGCACGCGTCTGTGGTGTGGACGAAGACCGGGTTCAATTCCCGGACGGACCTCTGAGTGAAATGGGCTGGCATGTTCCAAGGGGGCGACCGATCCTTGCAAGATCGGTGAGAAGGGTTCGATTCCCTTCCGGTCCACTCTCAATTTTGATTACGGAAGGCAGCCGGATACGGTCTGCCCTCGGAAACGCAGGTAAAATGTGGAGTGCGAGTCGTTCACGGCGAAAAGCAGCTCGAAGAAAAGCTCGGACGCAACGATCCTTGCCCATGCGGCAGCGGACAGCGATTCAAACGATGTTGTCTCAAGTCGGGCCACTTTTGATGGTTCTAATCGAGACGACTACTTTTAGAGAGAAGAAGTGATGAGTCCTGAGGGGTGAGTCTTGAGTAAGACAAGCATTAAGAAACAAGCATTAAGAAGCAGAGCGGAGTGAGCGGATGAGACCGGCGAGCACCCTTGCAGTTTCATCAGCTTGGCTCTCGAGTTGTTCGGCCGTATCGCTCGACGTGTATTCGAGGTGTTTAGCGATTGTTAGCTGATACTCAACTTCCCTTACGGATCCGAATGCTACGTCTAGGAAACGCAGGAAATCAGCCTCAGAGTTCCTTGCACATCCTTCGACAATGCTGGACGCGATCGAAACGGATGCCCGACGAAGTTGCGAAGTCAGCCCGAACATTTCGTCCTTCGGGAATGTCCTGGTTGCTGAATAGACGGACATAACAAGCTGATCCGCCAACTCGAAGGCTCGCAACTTACGATGATCCCGCATATTTCATTCCTCGTTTTCTCAGGACTCACAACTCAAGACTCACCCCTATCCTAACGCTGGAGCCAGATGGCCAGGCAACCGGCTGCAACCCGGTCAAAGTGGGTTCGACTCCCACCAGCGTTTCTGATTCGAGGACTAGCACGTCATTACAGCTAGCTCATTTGGTTAGAGCATCAGATTCTTAATCTGAGTGTAACGGGTTCGAGTCCCGTGCTTGAAACATGACTGGCAACCTACCTCGAGTCAGTCTTGAGACCTGAGTCGCGAGACTTGAGTGTTTTCGCTCAGGCCTCACAGCTCGAGACTCACGACTCCGTGCCGGGGACTCTCTCGTCAATTCAGTGCGTATTACCAACGCGAGGGTTTGAAGAACCTTTACCAAAGGCATTGACCAGAACCTTACCCCGGCACTTTTGCATCACAACCAAATTGCATGTTTCAATCGCGACCGAGTGAAAGAGGAGACTACCATGCAAGATCTGATCGCTACGCAAGTCGACGACCGCAAGCAAGCGTTTGGGCTGACCGAAACGCAGCGTGAATTGCTGCCGCTTGCATTCGGCTCTTTCCTTGACTCGGTCGCAACGGCTACCGGCCGCGGCACGTTCTACAACTCACGTGAAGAACAAGCCGCATCCGTGGAGGCGGCACATCGCGACCTGTTCGACATCGATCGTGACGTTTACACCGCAGCTCTGATGCTCCCGGGCGTGACGGACTACAGCCGCCAGATCGGTGTTCGCCGATTGCTGCAAACGACTCGCGACGGCGGAATCCTGCCGGCCGAGTTCGAAGCAGTGGCAATGACGCACCTGGTCCGCGGTCTGCCAACGCAGCGGATGCTGAAGTTGTTCGGAATGCTACGTCGTGACCGCGTCAACAACGCGCGAACGCGTCGATTGATCCTGAGTGAAATCCTCAGTGCTGACGGCCTGGAGTTCTGGGCGGTCAAGTACCGTGAGAAGCTGCGGGTCGCGTTGACGCACGCGTGGGGTCGTCGAACGGCGAGCATCCTACGCAGCGTGTTGGCGAAGTCGGTGGACGACCGCAACGAGAAGGAAGCCCAGATCGTTCGCCAAAACGTGACGCGATTCGTTCGCGGTGACGTTGTCGCTCGTACCGAGCAATGCGTCCGCTTCATCCTTGGTGACGAGGAGGGCCTAAAGCTTGATCGCTTGGCGGCGTACCGTGACGCGAAATCGAACTTCGATCGCGGAGCAGTCCTGCCACCGGAAACGATGGAAGGTCTGCGAAGCCGATATCACAAGGATCGTACCAACGCCGAAGTACTCGCACTGACGAAGTCTCAGCTGACAACCGGTCAAAAGATCGCCGTTCAGCGAAAGGCGGAACAGTCGGGTGTTGAGGTCGAGTTCGATCCTGCGAAGTACGACGCAGTTCGACTGTACGTTTACGCGTTCGAGATGGGCATGACCGATGAAATTCGCCAGGCCCTTCGCGAAAAGGCGGAAGCAGCCGCAGCACGACTGCCAGTGCAGTTCGAGCGAGTGGGTGTGCTGATCGACGCATCGCAATCGATGATCGGTCATGACACACAGGCTCGACGTCCGATAGCTACGGCACTCGCGTTAGGCGACCTATTGTCGGCGACTGCCGATGAATCCGTGGCGATTACATCGGATGGTCGAGCCATCGAAAGCTACGAACTGGTCGAACCATCAGGCGACACGTCGCTGGCGGCAGGACTGGTTAAGTTGCTGAAGTCCGATCCGGATGTCGTATTCGTTCTGTCGGATGGATACGAAAACGCGCCGGCCGGACGCTTCGGTGAAACGGTCGCGGCCGTACGACGAATCGGTATTCAAACACCGATTCACCAATTTACGCCGGTCTTCGCGGCCGAATCACAAGGCGTTCGCACGCTGAGCGATTCCGTGGTTGCGATGCCGGTTAGCAAGCCGGAAGCAATCGGACTTGGATTGCTGAAGGCGTTGATTGAGTCCGACGTCGACCGCGGCGTTGCGGCTCTGTTTGGAATGACCAAGGTCGCTGGCTACTTGCCGGCGGCCTAATTCCATCGAATGTCCCGGCGTCCGATCCACGATCGGGCGCCGGGCATCTCGGTGAATAGCCAGGAGATCTTTGAAAAATGTTCCGTAAGCGAAAGAAGAACACGAGCACGCGCATCGAAGTACGCGAAGTCCTGCGCGGATGCGAAGCTGGCCGACTGCAAAGCGTTGGCTACATGCAAGTCATCCCGCTGGTCAGCGACTTGAACGACGATCGATTCGTATCGCCGGTCCAGTGTGATGCGGACGTCTACACGACCAGCTACGGAACGCTCGGCTTCCGCAACTCGAGCGATTCGGTGATGATCGTTCCGTGCCATGCCGGCTATGTCGTTAAGCAGCACGCACAGGACCACGCGATGGCGCACGCCGGCGTGGTCGCGACTGCGGGCGATCGCCGATACGACACGGCGGCTTGCATTCAGGCATCGCAAGGTGGATTCATCAAGAAGGGTTCGTACCGCATGTTGATTCTGCCGCACGCGTTGCGCGAGCACGCACTGCAAAAGCGAGGCGAGAAGAACTACCAGAAGCTGTGGGACGACATCTCGGTGTTCAACCAGCGACTCGGTGTGACAGGCCAAGGTCACCTCGAATACTTCTTGAAGGCATTCAAGAAGGAACTGGATGAGTTCGTCGCCGAGTTCGAGTGCGTTCCGCGACAAGTTGGAGCGATCGTCTTGATCGATGACCGCGTTGTCGGCATCGAGCGGGCACCATCGCACGAATACTGGCTGAGCATTTGGCCAAGCCTGATTCGCGAGTGCTACGGATCGTTGGCGATCGAAGCGGCAAAGGCAAACGGAGATCGCGCACCAGACCGATCACCGACGGTCCAACTTCCGGTCGAAATCGCATCGCTCGAAGAGCTGGAATCGTTGATTGCCGAGATCGCTTCGCAAGAAGACGAACGAGCCCGATCAACGGTCCGCGAACTACTCGACGAACCACTCGACTTGCAATATGAAGAAACCGTGGCCGACGTGTCGATCGACACCGCAACCTCGGAGCACTTCACCGGCCAAGTGATCCGCGACGGCGACAAGATCGTCTACGCATCACTCCCAGCCACCAGTGCCTTCGTCAAGAGCCAAGCAAGGACGCGAGCCGAACCGTTCGCGATTTGATCTGGCTCTTGTATTTGGAAAACGAACGCCCGTGGAGGAACTCACCTTCGCGGGCATTTCCTTTTTCACCAACAGATTTCGTCATCGTCCTTTTCGATTTTCGCTTGATCCACAGGTAGACTCATCGAATGATGGCATCGTGTCCTGACCAAGGATCGTTTGCGACTCTACTACAAGGACTTCGCTTCCATCTCTTTGCCGGTTCCGCCCCTGGAGCTCCAGCAGAAGATTGCTCGAACGTTGGCTGCCTGCGACCGTGAGTTAGATTTGCTGCGCCGAAAGCTCGACCTGCTCAAACAGCAGAAGAAAGCCCGGACTCTCTCGGCGAAAGTGAGAACTCGGGATTTGGCCGCCGCAGCGTGGAAAGACCGCGAAAATTGGGGCGAAAACGAGAAACGCCCGCGGGTCATGCTGGACCGACGGGCGTTAACTGGTTCGCGAGAGTTTTCGCTTTTTTAAATACAGCTCAAATCGGGGTTGGCTCGGTTGCCTGAGTGGTTAACGTCGAACGGCCAAAAACACCGCAAATTACGGCACCTGACGGACGAGGAGAGACACGTTTCGCGTCCGCTTCGCTCTGGTTTCCGGAATTGCTGGACTGGTCGGTAGCAAAATGCTACCATGTGGGTAGAGGTGATTCATGGGACAGCCAGTGAAACTATCGGACGAACTTGTCGACGACGCACGAGCGGTTGTGCCCTTCTCGCAGCGGAGCATTGCCGGACAGATTGAATTCTGGGCCGGTTTGGGCAAATCGATCGAACCGCTCTTGCGCGGCGACCGCTCGATGTTGCTTCAGCGATCCGGTTCCGAACGGCCCCTTTCGCAAGCGATCGCTGAGGTCGATACCGCCAAGGGTCGCAAGCAAGTGGACGCTTATCTGAAGCAGCGTCCCTATCCACATTACAAGCCGGTGCCGGGAAAGCCCGATCTACTTCGGCGCATCGAAGCCGACGGAACTGAAACCATTGGTCGGTTTGTCGATCGGCAGTTTGAAGAAGTCGGTGACGACCATTGAGTCTGCCGTTTGCGTTTCTGAACGAGCGGCCCATCGTTGTAGCCCTCGCCGGATCGAATGGCGCGGGCAAATCAACCTTCTTTGAAACCTTTCTTTCTGACTGTGCCCTTCGTTTCATCAATGCGGATGTTATCGCAGAAGGACTGGAGATCACCGCATACGAGGCGGCCGATTTGGCAGCGTCTATCCGATCTTCACTGGTGACTCAGCGCGAGAGTTTCATCTTTGAAACAGTGCTTTCCGATCCAGTCGGTGACAAAGTGGACACTCTCGCCAAGTACTCGGATGCGGGTTACACCGTGGTGCTGATCTTTATCCAGTTACATGATGTCGGCGAATCGATCCGTCGTGTAGCGATGCGAGCCAGCCAGGGCGGGCATGATGTGCCCGACGAAAAACTCAAATCGCGATTCGAGCGGACGAAAGCGAACCTTCAACGCGCCATCGCATGCTTGCCCCATGTCTTGGTTTACGACAACAGCAACCTGGAACGTCCTTATCAGTTGGCAGGTGTTTACGCGCATGGTAAGAGAGTTAGCGACTAAAGCCCCCTTCATCGGCTCTGATCATTTCGGCAGCCCACTGTTTTGCCTGTTCACCACCGGCACGTTTGACCGCCTTGATGACTGGTTTCAAGCAGTCTTCTATCTCGTAGCTCATCAAGCCCTCGTCACTGCATGCGACTTGGTAGCTGCCGCGTTTCATCAGTTCGATGGAAAGCCGCTTGGCTTCTTCCAGTTCTTCGTGCTGGACAAGCTTCTTGAGCCCCTTTTCGACCGCTTCGTAGGATTCGTGGTCGTAGTCGAAGTTGTAATTCATTCGTCGTTCATCGAAATCGGTTGCCAGAGCGATCGCTGTCTCAATGTCATCAAGCAAGAGTGAGACTGGTTTTTCGATATTCAGGCGTGCTTCCAGTTCGCGACGGACTTCGAGGTGCTGCTTCGCAAACTCCACCAGGAGGTCAATCAACACTGCCTTCTTGCATTTGCTGATCGCCGATCGAATCAACTCGCTGGGCGATGGCTCGACTTTGTCGACTTTGTTAGTTGGTTTGGCGCGGCGTTTCAACGGTAGTTCAATCCTTCTTCTTTGAACGCTCGTTTGGCGTAACTGAGTGTTGGATATTTCTTGGCAATCTTCTTGGCGGCTTGGTCAGCGATTCGCGATCCTTCATCGCCACCAACCGCTTCCCGGAGTTCGGCGAGCATCCACGCGGCTTGGTCGAACAAGGTGATTCTTTTGCGACGACTGAATCTTGCGAATTCGTATTCGTCACCAGCCACGCGAAAGAAGTCCACTTTCAAAGCGGATCGATTGTCGAAGGCGTTGAATTGGTGGGGCGGTCGCAATCCGGACTCGACGCTGATTTGTTGAATAAAGAATTCATCTTGGAAGGCCTCGACAATTGCATCGACTTGGGTCTCGTTATACTCGACTACAAAGTCGATATCGTGGGTGGAGCGAGGAACTCCCCAGTAGTTGCCAGCCATCGAACCGACCAACATGTAGTCGATGCCAGCCGTTTCGAGTCGATGCAGGCAATCGACGAGTAGTTCGGTTTCCGTCACGGCGTCTTGTTTGAGACAATGCTAATTTCGTAGCCAGCACGGATGCGTGCTTTCAGCTTCTCTGCGATCTCCACTTCACTTGCATCAGGATAACGGTTTCGAATTCCCTCACGAGCGATCGCCAACGATGCTTCGTATAAGCCAAGGCCAATCTTAAGTCTCTCTTCGCCGGTCATTCGGCGGTAGGCCTCCAATTGCAGTTGGTCAATTTCTAGCATGACGCTCGCCCTTCCTTCGGAGACAGCGGAAGGATGCGTTCGCGGGCCAGCTCCGCAGCATAAGCGATGCAGGCGTCAACGTCTTCTGCGTTGATGCTGGGATAGCTGCGGAGTATTTCAGTTTTCTCGACGCCTTGGGCCAAGTTGTCCGGCACGACAGAGACCGGCACACGGGTACCAAAAACGCATGCCTGGCCGTGGCAAACGAGCGGATCAACTGAGATACGATCTCGCCAGGTCATCGAGGTACCTTGGGACACGAAACGCGGAATCTCGCACTGGCCCTCTCTTTTGTGTTAACCAGTTTGCCGAGTCAAACAGAGACTCAGAGAGTTCTCGGGGGTTGTCTCTGGGGTGCGAGGCCAACCAGGGTGGTTGAGTCCGGGAGGCCGAATATCAGAAACGAAACAGAGAACTCTCGTTGACGGGGCAAAACGTCGAAAACACCGCGAAAAACCGGGCCGAAATCGAAAACACCTGCCTGCCTGATTCAGGCGGCAGGTGCTAACTGGTTCGCGAGAGTTTTCGCTTTCTTAAATTCAGCTCCCCGAACCCAACTGCCTGCGGAGCGAGTCTCGGTCTTGGAGCTTCGTAAGTTATTAAAACCTAACGGATTACAGCAAATTGGAGGGGATCGGTCAAGCCTTTTCCGCTCCAAATTTGGCGAACCTTTGGGCCGCCAATCACCTAGATCGCGTTAACCGCTAGTCGCTGAGCACGCTGGCGGCTCAGGTTGCCGGTTGGCAAGCAGCGGAGAGTCAGGATTTTTTGGTCAAACATGCCGAGCTTTCGCGGCTTCCTACCGTCGGCGGGTAGGGAACGGCCCCGCTCGCTCGCGTTGCGAGGCAGCTACGAGCGACCGCCCCCCCACGGTTTGCCCTGGTTTGCAGAGGGACGCGACACGTGGCGAGTGTGGCGGCGTGGTGGCAGATTCTGCGGCTACAAGTGCCCGCCGTTCGAAAGCCCACCATTTGGAGGAGTCGACTTGTACGCCTACGACGCTCACACCATCGTGGATGCCGTGTCAAAATATGAAATTCGGGGGAGAGCAAATCGTGAAGACGATCGAAGGCGACTTATTGAAACTGGCCAGCCAAGGTCGGTTCGATGTGATCATTCATGGCTGCAATTGCTTCTGCACCATGGGAGCCGGCATTGCCAAGTCGATCCGTGATCAATATCCGGCCGCGTACGAAGCAGACTTGGCGACGAACAAAGGAAGCCGCGACAAGCTCGGCACGTATTCATCGGCCGACGTAACAGCTGGCGAATTCCAATTTACCGTTGTCAATGCTTACACACAATTCAACTATCGCGGCTCAGGCGCCAAAGCCGACTACGACGCGATACGGGAGGTTTTTCGTAAGATTCAGTCTGATTTCACCGGCAAGCGAATCGGCTATCCAATGCTCGGGGCCGGATTGGCTGGCGGTGATTGGGATACAATCAGTTCGATTATCGACCAAGCGTTAGATGGCGAAGACCATACGCTCGTTGTGCTCAATCCCTCGTAAGTCATCGCTGCAGGAATGTTTTCGTCTCCGCAGTGAAAGAGGCGGACGCTGGGTAGGGTCGATTGAACTTTGTCGCCCAAGTTACCGTCGAGGCCAAAACTCGGCCCCCGGGCGGCCTGGCCTCGGCTTCCGTTGCGTCGAAGGTCCGTAACGCCGATAATCATCGGCCGAGTCGCCTATCGATTGCATGAATGAGCACAGGAAAGTGAAGGAATGTGGGAATCAAATCTGAAACTGACCTCAGAGCAGCTTGCCGTGCTCCTCTTTAAGTCGCGAACGGAGTCTCGCCGTGACCAGAAACTTTACCTCGAGAGTTTGGGGGGCGATGGCTCCGCAAGAGAACTAGATTGGATGCTGTCGCTTGCTCGACATGACGTACCAGCACAAGCAGAGAGTGATCGATTGACTGAGCATTGGAATGAGCAGCATTCCCCAGAAACACATTCCCCGAGCCAGGGAATATGCCAGGCAGTGAATTTCTTTCTGCATTCATTGATCGCAGGAGAATTCGGTCCCGACGACAGCATTTACTCACGGAGCGACGCATTTTTGAAGCAACCGAACGTCGTTGCCCGAGCAACTGAAATCTTCATCGAACGACTGCGGACAAATGGTCAGGGCGAAGTCCTCAATCACGATGAAGCGGAACAACATGCGACTGATTATCTCCGGGATCACCTGCCGTGACTGAGTTGGTGGCAACAAACGATATCTAAATTCCTCAGAAGGGAAGATCCCCCCGATCTGATACGTCATCCTCATTGGCTGGCCCACGCTGCTCGAGGTCATGAAGAGCCGCCAAGTCGCCGGCCAAATAGGCGGTAAACGGATCGGTGTAGGGATGCCAGTGAGCGTTTTCTTCCGCTTCTTGCCGTTGCGTTCGTTCCCTAATCTGCCGTGTCTTTTCCGCGTCGGTCCTCTTACGCATGGCCAAATACGCCGGATCAATTTTCACGCCGAGCATTTGCAACTCCGCTGCCGCACATCGCCAGTCGACGCCGAAGTGCTTGCAGTAGCCTTTCAAGACATTCTTTCCTGAATACTTCGGCAGCCACGACTGAGCCGACGCAAGCTGACCTTGGCGACGCATCCGCTTCACTCTCGGCGGCAACGGCTTCTTTTTTCGTCCCACAGCCTTATTCCTTCCACGCACCGAAGACGCACCGTCAGGCCAATTTAAAATAGATCGCGAGCATTTCAACGTAAACCAAAGACACCGAGGCTACTCGTCGGGTTCATCATCGTCAATCAACCGCGGCTCTCGGCGAGTGTGGTCGCGTGGTAGCGAAGTTTGCGGCTATTCGGGCTCGGCGAGCTCCCCGATCGAGACCCTCTCCGCCTGGAGTCTTTAGAGACACAGCCATAAATCGCCTCAAATCAAGCACTTACGGAAACGGCGCCTCGCAAGGTGACCCTGGAATGGATCGAGGCGCGACAACGGGTTTGCGAATCTGGTTAACACCTCAGAGTGTCAACCAGCAGTATTCGTTCACAGGCACGCGAAGCCAGTGCGACGTCCGGTTAACACAGTCTACTCGTCGAGCATCGTGTGGCCCCCTCAGCTCTGTTGGTGCCCGGGATCGTCGCACGCCGCATCGAAATCGCTGTCTTCGGAATTCCCCGAACGCGATGGTGGTTCCATGCATCGACCGTTGCTATTCTTTCGTCTGTTGTTGGAGTTCCAGGAGGTAGCTATATGTCCGAGTATCAATGGGTTGGCTTTCGTGCGGTTGATGCGCCGCTGGATGATGCGGCATTGGAATTCATGCATGAACAATCGACGCGAGCCGAAAGCCGCGGCCGCGAAAGAAGCGGAACGACGTCGCCTTGAAGCTGAACAAATTCTTCAAGCAACGCTGGCCCGGATCGCAGAGAATCCTGATCGGTCCATCGCGCGAATCGACGCAGCGATCGCGGAACGAAACCGCCCCGCCTATCAACGAGCCGCCGAAGAGCTTTCACTGCTCGCAAAGGCATGCGGCAATCCGATGGCAACCGCCAAGGCGGAGTCCATTCGCGCGAAATACCCCACCCGGCGTGCACTGAGTAACGAACTCAAGAAGGCCGGGTTTTAGAACTCGACATACTATGAGCAAACGGGTTTGAATCCATCGTTCCCCGTAGTGGGATGCCGAGGTACAACTTAATCGGTCATCAATGATGTCGTGTCGCGACGAAAGAAAAACTCGATCGCTACTTTGAAAACAGCTGCCGGATCCAAAGCCGAAGGAAACAATCAATAACAACGAACGATGCTTCCTCACGCTCGATTCCAAAGACTCCGCAGCCCGTTAAGCGTTGGACGCGCTGCGAAGCCCAATGACGGGTGAAGTCGGATAAGAACGGCTTAGGCGGTTCGTCGCTTAGTGCAAGCCCCTAGAGAAATCGTTGTTCGTTCTTTGTCAGTGATTCCCGCAAATTCACGTACGCATGACCGGCATTATCGAGAGACAAACTGGGTCGTAGTTGGCCGAAAAGTGTTTTGCCAATCTCCAACAACCGTTTCGACGTCGATTCGGCGGCTGTGGAAATTGCCTTCGCCGTGGCCTCTGAAAACGCAGCCGATCCGTCCGTCGGTCAGAGGTCAACATAGACAGTCACGTACTGCTTCTTGTCCTTCCTCGAGCAATCGATTGACCAGCTCACCTAGCGGCGTCCCAGCAGAGCCTCTTGCCATGACGACATCGTCGTACCAAGCGATGACCTTTGGTACCAGCGGGTAGATGACTCCTTTGGAATAGAAGCCCATTCGGCTTACTGGCTGAAATGATCGGTTTGGCTTAGCGGCAAATGTTGTGCAGGAAATTGGCGAACTCCCAGAGCTGGCGCTTTTGCTCAGGCACTAGCCCTTCCGGATCAAAGTGCATCACCTCGTTGCGGGCAATGCGGATTTCTTCCAGCCTGGCGATGAAGTAACTGCGTTCGACATTGATTGAAAGCCGCTCCCAGTTCGCAGGGTTTTCCAAAAGCCGTCGGTATTGACCGAAAGTCAGGTCCGTGACGTCGTTGATTTCGCGATCATCATCCTTCTTGACCGATCGGATATCTTTCTGTGTGAAGTGATTTGCGATCAGGTTTCGCAGCAACCGCTCAATCTCACCGACGAGTAGATAGGGTTTGGCTAGCTCGTGAAACGACTTGGCAACGTCATGGGCGGTGATGATACCTGAAATCTCCCGCTTTTGATTTCGCACCAAGACGCAACCATACTTCAATACGCGATCGACAGCCTCGAACATCGAATCACCCTGTTCGATGATTTGTGGTTGGGTCATGCAGTGAGTGGCCAGTTCGCTTGGCTTTCCGGATGCCTTCGCTTGCGCAATGCTTTTCCAACTGACGACGCCCTTGACTTCACGCGTTGTCCGCATCACCGGCATCTGATCGAAATCCTTCATCAACATCACCGTCGTCACCTGCGATATCGAGTCGTCTGGGAGGACGGTGACGACCGCTTTGCGTGCCGATGCAAAATGGCTGACTCGATAGGTAGGGTTCTCGATGATACTTAGTGTAACTGGTGCAGCGATCTCCTCGGGTGGTTCGTATTCTTCGATCTCTTCCGGCGGCTTGCCCGCCTGCTCTTCAGACTCGACGTGTTGCTCTGAATCACAACCATCGGCCGAAGTTAGCGGTACAAAATACACTTGATTGTCAAAGAACTCATCTTGGAAGTCCGGTTGCGTCTTCAGGCCCACTGACTCCAAGGCTTCCGAAATTTCGGTGACGACGTGAGTTCGCCGACGCGAGTAGCCAAACCAACTCAATAGGGTCCTGACCTTTGCCCGCCGTTTCGTGGAATGGTTGAGAACATCTTCAGCAATTGCGTTCAACGCATCGGGAATTATCACGGGTGCATTCCCATTTA
>NZ_JANZKV010000021.1 GCF_025060895.1 Stieleria sedimenti
GCCCCCATCGTTTTGCCTTCTTCGCGCTGCACCTCATCCCCAGCACGTGCCGCTCGCTAACGCGTCCCGCTGGCATATCATTCTGTCCTCCCCCCTCCCTGCCGAGCTTTCACCAACAAACAATCTTCGATCACTAGCGCATCCATCTGAGTTTTCATGAAGCACCGATAGGCATCTTCTGGCGATCCGACGATCGGTTCACCGCGGACGTTGAAGCTGGTGTTGATCAGCACGGGGCAGTCGGTCTGCCGATAGAACTCCGTCAACAATGCTTCGAACCGCGGATTCTTTTCTTTGTCGACGGTTTGCACGCGAGCCGAACCATCGACATGGGTGACCGCCGGCAGCGTGTCGGTTTTCGTTTGACAGACCAACAACATGTATGGGCTGGTGTGCCGATCGGCCAAATCAAAAAACTCACCGACGTGATCGAGCAAGACGACGGGCGCGAAGGGACGAAACGACTCACGAAACTTGATCTTTAAATTCATCGTCGACTGCATGTCACTGCAACGGGGGTCGCCGAGGATACTGCGATTGCCCAGCGCCCGCGGTCCGAATTCCGCGCGACCGGCATATCGCCCCACCACCAACCCCTCGGCCAACAGCGCGGCCGTCCGTCGATCGAGTTCTGCCGGATCGGTGATCACTTCATAGACCGCCCCCTGCCGATCAAGCACCGACTGCACCTGATCACTCGAAGACTCCGGCCCGAGCAGGCTGCCGCGTTGTGCGTCGTTTGCGGTCGGCTGTCGCGGCTTGTCCAGCAATTGATGCCAGATGAACTGCGCAACGCCCAACGCGCCGCCGGCGTCACCGGCAGCCGGTTGGATCCAGATCGAATCGAACGGGCCTTCGCGAAGCACGCGTCCATTGGCGACACAGTTGAGCGCCACGCCGCCGGCCAAACACAGGTTGCTGCACTTTGTTTTGTCGTACAGGTGCCGTGCCGAACGCAGCACGATCTCTTCGGTCACCACCTGGATCGAAGCGGCCAAGTCGCGATCCAGATCCTCGATCTCGCTGTCTCGCTGCCGCGGCGGTCGACCGAACAATCGATAAAACTTCGGCGTCGTCATCCGCAACGACTGGCAGTATCCGAAATAGTCCAGATTCAGGTGGAACGAACCGTCATCATGAATGGTCAGCAGCCGATCTTTGATCACGTCGACATACTTGGGTTGTCCGTACGGCGCCAGTCCCATCAATTTGTATTCGCCGGAGTTGACACGAAAACCGCAGTAGTACGTGAACGCGGAGTACAGCAATCCGAGCGAGTGGGGGAACCGGATTTCATCGGTCAGCTGGATCTTGTTCCCCTGTCCAACGCCCATCGTGGTCGTGGCCCATTCACCGACGCCGTCCATCGTCAAAATCGCGGCCTGGTCAAACGGCGATGGAAAAAACGCGCTGGCCGCGTGAGATTGGTGGTGATGACAGAACGCGATGCGGCGTTTGAAACCATTTCCGAGTCCCCGTCGGATCTCGCGTCGAAGATGCAGCTTTTCCGTCATCCACGCGGGCATCGCTTTCCAAAAGGAGCGGAATCCCTGCGGCGCGAACGACAGATACGTTTCCAACAGTCGGTCAAATTTCAACAGCGGCTTTTCATAAAAACCGACGTGGTCCAATTCGTCGGCGGTGATCCCGGCCCGCTGCAAACAAAACTCGATCGCGTGGATCGGAAACGTCGCGTCATGCTTTTTGCGCGTGAAACGTTCTTCCTGTGCCGCGGCAACGATCTCGCCATCGATCAAGAGGACCGCGGCGGAATCGTGATAGAAAGCGGACAGACCCAGAATTGCCGTCATCGATCGGCCTCGGCGGCAAGGTTGACAAAACGAACCGGCGGCAACTGGTCGGCCAACATTGCAACAGCGGCATCGACAACCCCTTGACTGGCCAGTTCGGTCAGCGAACGTGAGGCGTCGACGTCGCACGATTTTAGCAGCACCAACTCATCGGCACCGACCAAAATGGACAACCAACCCGCAATCGCATCCGTCGTCGTCGTCCAGTCTTCGGGCAACGGTGACTCCGTCGCGGCATGATAGAAGGCGTCGACCGCGACCAGATGGCTGTCACACTCGTGACACCGTTTCAGTCGCTCGAACTCCTCGGGAGTCGATTCAAGTTGCCATCCATCCAGTTGCGGGCCCAGCCACTCGAACGTCGTCCGCAACAGTCCGACGCACTGCCAATGCACCCACCTCGATGGACCGGGGAAGGCGGCGTCCAAACGACGCACCGCATCGATCAATTCACCGCCACCGACAATCCCGATCGTTTGTGCGGGCGGTTGTCTCACGGCCCATGCCTGAATCGAATCCGAGAGCCTGTCTCGCAACAACAGACTCCCGCCGATTTTGATGACACGTCGCATGGTTGGTGGAGCCAGTGGAAAAGGTGGCAGCGGTCCGCGGAATCACGTCGGCAGGGTCCGCGCGGGCAGTCGGGTTTAAATAGTTCTTCTTGTCACGCACAGCGTGACCTACGCCAGAGCTGACACGGAATACTGGAAGCCTATCCCACAAGGTGCGCGACCGCAAAGGCCGGTGCGCAGCGGGAGACATCCTCACCCAACGTCGCGGGAAGTGAAATCCGTTGGCGGACGTCACTGTTGGTGGGCAGTAAATCGCTGCAGTGCCCGCTGACGACCAGCGGACCGCTGCCGCCAAACGCCGCAATCGCCTCCGAAACGATCGCTCGGGCCCGCTGGTGCACTTGGATCGCCAATCGTTTCGCAGTTTCCAAGTCCACCGTACGGTGGTCCAGCCCGATCATCCGTGCGATTCGATTGGCGGCGTGAAAGGCGTCGCGTGGTTTGCCATCGGCGCTGCGGCAATCCGAAGCATCGCCAGCTTGGTATCCCAACAACAATCGCACGTCATCCATCGTGGCAAACACTTCCCGCATCACCGCAACGGGACGCCCCTGCCAATCGAGGTGATCGACCAACGCACAGACCGGGGTTCGCCCGCCGCCGAGGTAAACGAGAGATCCTTCGGACAACCGATCGAAATCGGTCCGGCTTGGGGTTGCAATCCCACCGTCACGCAGCGGAATCAGGTCGGTCGTCGTGGACCCGATATCGACCAGCAATCCGCCGCCGGACAACTGCGGCGAAAAGCGCCGGGCGACCCAATTCGCCAGCGCATGCCAATTGGCTGCGGCAACCAGATCGACATGCTCCATCGCCCACGCCGCCGGATGAACGTGCCCATCGACGGCGTAAAAAAGGGGCGCCGACCGTCCGCTTTGCGTCACCGCCCGGCAGACCTGATCGACGATGTGTTGCACGCCGACGCACCGATCTAGAAAACAATCCGCCAGCTCGCCGGTCATCGTCACCACCACGCGTGAAACGTCGGGATAGGCGGCGAAGTCGGCTGTTAGCTGGCCGGCGAGCTCATCCGGTCGCATCCAAAGCGGAAACTCGACCGACGACACGTTGCCTTGCGTGTCTGCGTATTTCAAATTCGCCCCGCCGATGTCGACCCCCAGCGTGACAGGCTCCGAAGCGGGAGTGGGATTCGACATAGAGGTACAAGCGTGATGCGAGACGCTGGTGATCGAGTGGAAAAAGCAGTGGGATCGGCTTCCAGCCTGTCATTTCAGCAGCGACCAGCCTGGAAGCCTATCCCACAAGTCACACCGTCTGTGGCGCGTCAATTTTCACTTTACCGTCGGCCGTCCAATGGACCGAGTTCACGCTGGCCTTGCAACTGACCGGCCCGGTTTCGATGTCGAACAATCGCGCGGCGAGGTTTCCGTGAATCATCTCGCGTAAACCGACGTAAGACGTCGTCAGCCGAGGATTGATTTCGATGACACAATCGTCGCTCGGCGTTTCGCCCAAGATCAAATCCAGGCCGACGAAGCCGCGCGCGGTCGGCGGCATTGCGGCGATCGCTCGGGCGGCCAACGCGGTGGCACGCCGCTGGGCGTTGTTATTCAGCGGTCCGCAACCGCCGACGTACTCGCACATCCCTTCGCTGATCTGTTGGGACACCGCCGGTAAGAACGTCTGATAATTGCCGGAGGATAGCAGCGAGATCGAAATGCTGCGGCCGGGGACCCACCCTTGCATCAGCGCATTGTTGCTGAGTGATTTGCGGGCCTCGCGGAAATCGTCGAACGTCGCGATCGCGAGCGTACCGCATCCGTCGCGTGGTTTGACGACAAATCGCTCGCAGCCAGCCACCACACCCACCATCCGTTCGTCGCCGACGGCGATGTAGGGCGGATGAGCGACACCGGAGCTGTGCAAAACCTGGGCGGTGAGCAGTTTATCGCTGGCCACGCGAAGAAAATCACCGCTTCCGGCGATCACTTCCACACCGCTGCTGCGCAACGATGCCACGCCCTTGGCCAGCACCCCGTCACTTTCGGGCGCGATGATCAAGGCCGCGTCACAGTCTTTGGCGGCCGAGACCCATTGCGCCCAGAGCGGACGCCCTGCATCAAAGTCAACGGTATGCGTGGCGTTGACGGACACTTCGAAGCGATCCTCGAGGACGACCGTCGTTTCGGAGAATGCCGAAAGGTCTTCCACTAAGGCCCGAAGCATCGCCTCCCCCTCCTTCCGCAAAGAAGGCGGGATCTGGTCGATCGCCTGATCTGCGACGCCGCCGCCGCAGATGTATTCCCCGACGAAAACCTTCAAGTCACAATCCCTTAAAAAATGCCCAAATGATCACGTGCTTCGTCCGTCATCCGATCCGGCGACCACGCCGGTTCCATCACAACTTTGACTTCACACGAATCAACTTCCTCAAGTTCCTCAGCAGCCGCTTTCGTCCCGGCAACCAATTGCGGTCCCGCAGGACACATCGGACTGGTCATCGTCATCTCGATCGTCACATCGTGACGCCCGTCTTCCTTCTCGTCCCCGATCGCGACAACATAGATCAGCCCCAAGTCCACAATGTTAACGTATAACTCGGGATCGATCACCTGCTTGAGCGATTCGCGAACCTTGTCTTCTGCAAGTGCCATATCTTCTTTCCGGGCGATTTAGGTTTCGGGTTTTAGGTTCCAAGTTCCAAGTTCCAAGTTCCAAGTTCCAATCTGTGGGGTCTCATGCTGGAACATGAAAATTGAAACGGAATTTTTATTCGTATTCTCGGACTTGGCGAGCGATGGCCGCTCCGAGGGCTTCCCGCACGCTGTCGATCGTGATTCGGTCAAAAATCTGCTGAAAGAACCCGGTCACAATCATACGGGTTGCTTCCTTCCGAGTAAAACCGCGGCAACGGGCATAAAAGATTTGATCCTCGTCCACTTTGGACGTCGTGCTGCCGTGGGTGCAACGGACATCGTCCGCTTCGATCTCCAATCCCGGGATGGAATCCGCCCGGGCGTGGTGGGAGAGCACCAGATTGTCATTGCGCTGGTACCCGTCGGTCTTCTGAGCCGCCGGATCGACCTTGATCATCCCCCGCCAAACCGTGCGACTCTTGTCCTGCTGGGCCGCTTTGTACAGAAAGTCGCTTCGGCAACTCTCCGCTTTGTGGTGCTGCAAGGTGTGGTAGGCCAGATGCTGACGGCCTTCGGTGAACATCACACCATTGACCTGGCTATGGGCACCCGGACCGACCAAATCCACCGACTGATTGACCTTCGACAGCGAGGAGCCCATTGCCGCGATCGTCCATTGCAGCGAGCAATCGCGGTCGATTACCGCTTTTTGCTGGGCGAAGTGGTAGGTCTTGTGCCCCCACTCCTGCAGATTGACGTAGCGAAGGTTCGATCCCGGTTTCTGAACCAATTCGATCGACCCCAGATGGAGCCCCGCACCACCGGAGTCGGTGCTGTTGGACTCGTGCAGCAAGGTGGCTTCGGCACCATCCTCCAAAACCACCAAGGTGTGCGTCGTGTCGGTGCCGCCGTCGGTCAAAATCGACCCGATGTGCAGCGGGCGATCGATGACCACACCGCGGGGCACATACAGAAATTGCCCGCCGGACATGAACGCCGCATGGAGTGCGGCAAATTTGTCGTGATCGGGATCAAAGGCGGTGAACAAGTAGGGGCGAACGAGTTCGGGATGCGACAGGGCAAGTTTCGAAAGGCTGCCGAAGACGACGCCCTTGGCCGCCAAATCTTCATCCAGCGACTCCTTTGTGATGCAACCGTCGACCGTCTCGATTCGACCGCCCAACGCGACACCTTCGACCAACTGGTGCAGCGGCTCGGTTTCGGCCAGATCACAATCGGCCGGATCCAGCACGGGCAACCCGAATTTGCCGAGTTGGAAGATGCGGATGTCGGTTCGAATCCACTCCTCGTGGCGACGCTCGGGCCAACTCATCGCCTGGGCGTGTTCAAACGCTTCGCGACGCAGCGTCGTCAACCAATCCGGCTCGGACTGGCTGGCAAGTAACGCGTCAAACCCGGCGGCATCAAAAGCGTGTGTGATGGTTTGTGACATGGAAATTCGTTTGCTTGGTTTTGATTCGATGGGGGCGGCGTGGCGGCCGGCCCGAGGTGCTTACTGGCGTGCAGGCGGAGCCTGCGGTTTAGAGCGCTCCCGGGCGGGAGCCTGGGAACGAGGGCGATATCCAGCGGGATCACGTTCAGCCTGTCGAGCCGGAGCTTGACGGGCCTGGAAGCCGATCCCACACCGTCGCCGCTATCCGACGCTGCCTTCCATTTGCAGTTGGATCAGACGGTTCATTTCGATCGCGTATTCCATCGGCAACTCCTTGACCAGGGGCTCGATGAATCCGTTGACGATCATCGTGCTCGCTTCCTGCTCGGTCAGCCCACGCGAGAGCAAGTAAAACATCTGCTCTTCACCGATCCGAGACACACTGGCCTCGTGACCGATTTGAACATCCTGCTCGCTCACCTCGATGTACGGGTACGTATCACTACGGCTTTCCGCGTCCAAGATCAGCGCGTCACAGACGACATTGTTCTTGCTGTTGTGGGCGCCGGGATGCACCGAGACCAAACCGCGGTAGCTGCTGCGTCCGCCGTTTTTGCTGATACTCTTGCTGATGATTTGACCGGTGGTGTTGGGCGCCTCGTGCACCAACTTCGCACCAGCGTCTTGGTGCTGACCGGCGCTGGAGAACGCGATCGACAGGATCTCGCCACGTGCACCGGGCTCCATCATGTGTACCGCGGGGTACTTCATCGTCAACTTGCTACCCAAGTTGCCGTCGACCCACTCCATCGTCGCGTCGCCGTAAGCGTATGCCCGTTTGGTGACCAGGTTGTAAATGTTGTTGGCCCAATTCTGGATGGTCGTGTAGCGACAACGTGCGTTGCGTTTGACGACGACCTCGACGACCGCGCTGTGCAGCGACTCGGTGCTGTACATCGGCGCTGTGCAGCCTTCGACGTAGTGCACATTGGCACCCTCATCGACCAAGATCAGCGTCCGCTCGAACTGCCCCATGCTTTCCGCATTGATCCGAAAATACGCCTGCAGCGGAAAATCAATCGACACGCCCTTGGGAATGTAGATGAACGACCCACCGGACCAGACCGCACTGTTGAGCGCGGCGAACTTGTTGTCTTCGGGTGGGATGATCTTGCCGAAGTACTCTCGCAGCAGTTCGGGATGTTCGCGGACTGCGGTGTCGGTGTCGGTGAAGATCACTCCTTTTTTCGCCAGGTCTTCTTCCAGCGATCCGTAAACGACCTCGCTTTCGAATTGGGCTTTCACGCCGGCGAGGAACTTCTTTTCCGCTTCCGGAATGCCCAGCTTGTCGAACGTGTCCTTGATCTCCTGCGGCACGTCATCCCAGGTCTTTCCCTGATGATCGGTCGGTTTGAGGTAATAGAAGATGTCCTGGAAATCGATATCGATCGCCCCGCCCCATTTGGGCGTCGGCTTGGATTCAAAGATATCGAGAGAGCGGAGCCGGAACTCTCGCATCCAGTCCGGTTCGTTCTTGATATCGGAGATCTGGTTGACGACTTCGCGATTGACCCCCTTCTTTGCCTTGAAGACGCCGGTGGTCTCGGTGCGAAAATTGTACTTGTTGATTTCGCCGATTTCGGTCTTGGGTTCGGCAGGTGCGTCGGTTGACATATCAAAGCTCCAAAACGGAGAGGGGGGTGATTCTTAAGTTCCTTCGGTGCCGGCTCAAGCCAGCGCTTCTTCGGCGTCCTCGGCCAGCAATTTTTGGTTGAGGGCTTCGGCATCCGGATAGGCCTTTCGGATCCGGTCGTAGCCGTGCTGATGCAGCTCTTCGGCGAGTTCTTTGCCACCGGTTTCGACCAGCCGTCCGCCCAGCATGACGTGCGTGAAATCCGGGGGATTGTGCTCGAGCAACTTGTCGTGGTGGGTGATGATCAGCAGACCCATTTTCTGGTGCCCGATGTCTGCGATCGACTCACTGGCCAATCGGACGGCGTCCGCATCCAGCCCCGAATCGGTTTCATCCAAGACCGCGAATTTGGGTTGCAACATCGCCAACTGCAGAATCTCGGCGCGTTTCATTTCACCGCCGGAGAAACCGTCGTTGACGTAGCGCCGGGCAAACTCGCTGTCCATCCGCAAGTGTTCCATCTTTTCGCGAAGCTCCTTGCGGAACTCACGCATCGGAATCAGCTCTTCGCCTTCTTTTCGATCCGGACGACGAACGTTGGTGGTCGCGTGACGGAGGAAGTCCGCCATCTTCACACCGGGAATCGCCATCGGTCGCTGGAACGCCATGAAGATCCCCGCGCGAGCCCGCTCGTCGGGTGCCATCTCCAACACGTCTTTCCCATCGAGCGTGATCGAACCGGAAGTGACTTCGTATCCGGGGTGGCCCATGATCGCCAAACCCAGCGTGCTTTTCCCGCTGCCGTTGGGGCCCATCAGCGCGTGCGTTTCGCCGTGATTGAGGGTCAGGTTGACGCCCCTGAGGATCGGCTTGTCGCCGACCGACACGTGCAGGTCTTCAATTTTCAGAACGTGAGTCATGACTATGGTTGGAATGGTGGGTGGTGAAGGGTGGTTGAATGCTTGGTTGAACGTTCGGGTCAGGTGGTTGAGCCGTCGGAGATGACAGTGGCAGCCGGTGAAAACTGACAACACGAATCGCCGTCGAGACGACACTGGCTTAGCTGTACCGGTTTGCCAAGTGCTTCCGAGAGGACCTGTTCCTCGAGGTGACACATCGTGTGGTCCTCACTTCCGTCGGCCAGCGTCGGGTACGGACAGGCGTTGATGTCCAGAACCGGCAGCTCGCCCGCCGAATTCACATCGCTGACCACGCGACGCGACGACAACAACCGCGAGAGAACACGCATGCGTTCCTCCAGCGGCGCGCTCTCGTCCAGCTGAGCGGCATATTCGCGTCCGAGCCGCGTCGCCACGCTGCTGAGCATGCGGTTTCGCAAGTCCCGGTCCTCGATCGACAGCATCTCGTGCCACATCGCTTCGGCCAACTCGGTCGAATCTGCTGTGTTGATCCGCTTGCCTTGGTCGGTGATCCGATACCGAAACGTGGGCCGACCGCGACCGGCGACGACCTTCTCCCGCTCGATCAGCCCACGAGCGAGCAAACGCTCGATCCGCTGACGAACGGCGGTCGCCGTGACGTCCAGTTTTTCCGTCAACTCCCCAATTCCGATCAGCTCGCCGCTACGCATCGCCAGCAACAAGTCGCGATCGACCGAGCGGATCGGTCCGCTTTCCAGGTGCGGCTCAGATTTCATCGCGGGGCCTTTTCGAGGAACGGGAAAACACAGAAACGACACCCCTACTGTTACAGCACAACCGATTTTTGACAACCATCGTTGCTAAAAAAGAAAGCCAGAATCTCCCCGTCACCGCGTCAACGGAAATCTGCACGCCGTTAGCCTGCCGCCACGCCGGTGAAATGGCCAAACGGCGGGCCCAATCCGCCTGCGGTGCAGGCACCGCCCCGAAAGGCAACGCTGTGAAGCATTTTTTAGCGGCAGGGCGCGAGCCCTCCGGTGTTTTGGCAGTGATGAAGAACCGGAGGACTCGCGCCCTACCGCTAAAACGTCAAGAAACGCATGGGGAAAATGCTTCACAGCGTAGCCCGGCGGGGTCGCTTGGACTGTCCATTACCGTTCCGGCGGTGTTCGCTTCGCTCGCTCTGCCGGGAGGAATTCGTCTGCTGAGTGTCCCACCGCGATGCCCAGTCCCGCGCCCCCTGAACACTGATCCGTCCGATTGGTACGATTCCGCGTCCGCCGAAGGCCAGCTCCCTGCTGACGGCCCACCACCTGACGAATGACTCTCCCCCCGAGCCAATAACGATGAAAGCTGTCGCGGTTACCCCGGGCACCCCCAATAGCGTTCACCTGACCGAAATCGAAGAACCCTCCCTCGACCAATTCCCCGACGGAAAGGGGGTGCTTGTCAAAACCCTGAAGGTGGGAGTGGACGCCACCGACCGCGAAATCAATGAGGCGTTGTACGGCAATGCGCCCCAGGGCGATGACTTTCTGGTGATCGGCCACGAGTCCTTCGGAATCGTCGAAGCAGTCGGCCCCAACGTGCGTCGCGTCAAGCCGGGCGACTACGTCACCGCGACGGTTCGCCGACCCGGCGGCTCGATCTACGACGTGATCGGGACCAACGACATGACCAGCGAGGAGACGTACTACGAGCGCGGCATCAATCTGCGCCACGGCTTCATGACGGAGAAATTTGCCGACGAAGAGGAATACATCGTCCGCGTCCCCGAGGGGCTCAAGCACCTGCACGTGCTGCAAGAACCGATGAGCTGTGCGGCCAAAGCGGTCCAACAGGCTTACGAGGCCCAGCATCGGATGAAGGTCTGGCGACCCAAACTGGCCTATGTTCTCGGGTCGGGGCAAATCGGATTGCTGACGACGCTGATCCTGAGGCTTCGCGGTCTTGAGGTTTACACGATTGCGCGCGGTGAGGCGCCAAACCTGAAGAGCGAAATTGTCACCGGAATGGAGGCGACCTACGTCAGCACACGTGAAAAATCGGTCGAAGCGTTGGCGGCGCAAACCGGAAAACCGGACCTGATTGTCGACGCGACAGGCAGCAGCAAGCTCGCGTTCGACGCCATGCAACACGTCGGCCACAACGGCGTGGTCGTCTGGACCAGCATCACCGGGGGCGACGAAAACATCGAAATCCCCTCCGACAGCGTCAATCTGAACTGGGTGCTCGGCAACAAACTGCTGCTGGGCAGCGTCAACGCCAACCGCACGCACTTCGAAAGCGGCATCCGGGACTTGGCGTTGGGCGACATGATGTTCCCCGGCGTATTGGACAAGATCCTGACGCACCCGGTCGACGGGCTGGACCAATACGAAGAAATGATGCGATTGCTGGTGGAAGACAAAGACGCTTTGAAAGTGTTTGTGAACATCGCCGAGGGCTGATGGACGGATTGTTGATGGACGTTCACATCCGTTAGCAGGGGCCACCCACCGCCCCTGGCTGAGGCGTCCCGGAAGCGTTCGCTGTCAAGCATTTTTTAGCGGCAGGGCGCGAGCCCTCCGTTCTTCCGCCAAAGGGAAGCAAGATCCCGAGAAATGCTGTTGTGGGGGGGCCCAGCGTTTGGTAATCTTCCGCGCTACCATTTTCGGGCAAGTTGCCCGACCCTGCGCCTGGCGCGAGTGAACGTGTGCCCGTCGACGACGGACGGCACGTCAGCTTTCATCGCCGGCATGCGTCGCGACCTTCATCATTTAGGGGCGATGTCCGCAGCGGATGTTATTTCATTCCTCCAACCCACGAATCTGTCGCCCGCGAATTCCAGACCGCCCTTCACCTGCGGGACGTTTGACGGCAGAAGAGTCTTTTGCCGCGGCGTGATGTTTCGCCGCCCTCCCACCGGACCAGCACGTTCGGTCCGCCGGCATCTCCTGGACTCATCGACGGATTCCGAATCGGAAAATTCCATGGTCAACCGCAATCTGATCCGTTCCCTCGAAGACGACGACATGCTCAACGATCTGGCCGTCTTGGCGCCAGAGGAGGAAACGGAGGATTGGCTGCTCGATTTCCTGCAGCACGCCGAGCAGCAAGATTACGCCCAAGGGCGAATCGTTGACGGCAAAATCGTCGAGATCAACGACGAATGGGCCCTGATCGATGTCGGCTTCAAAAGCGAAGGCACGGTTAACCTGAATGAATGGGGCCCCGACGAAGCGAAACCGGCTGTCGGTGACACCGTCCAGGTCCTCATCGAGGAAATGGAAGACAACTACGGAGCCGCCGACGACCCCTACGGCATGATCGCGCTGAGCAAGAGCAAAGCGGAAAAGATCATCGAGTGGGAACACATCATCAAGAAGATCGGCGAAGGCCAGGTCGTCACCGGTACCGTGATCCGAAAGATCAAAGGCGGTTTGCTGGTCGACATCGGCGTCAACGTCTTCTTGCCGGGCAGCCAAGTCGACATTCGACGCCCCGGCGACATCGGCGATTTCATCGGCCGCGTGATCCAAGCCGAAGTGCTGAAGATCGACGACACCCGTCGCAATATCGTCATCAGCCGGCGCTCGCTGATCGAAAATCAACGCGAAGAAGACCGCGCCTACTTGATGCAAGAACTGGAAGTCGGCCAGATCCGCAAAGGGATCGTCAAGAACATCGCCGACTTCGGTGCGTTCGTCGACCTGGGCGGAATCGACGGCCTGCTGCACATCACCGACATGGCCTGGGAACGCATCTCGCACCCGACCGAAATGGTGTCGATCGACCAGGAAATCGAAGTCAAGGTGCTGCACATCGATCGCGAAAAACAAAAGATCGCGCTCGGACTGAAGCAGAAAGACCGCAATCCGTGGGAGAACATCGAAGAGAAGTACCCGGTCGACTCCAATCACGACGGCGAAGTCGTCAACGTGATGAGCTACGGTGCGTTCGTCAAACTGGAACCGGGCATCGAAGGCCTGGTGCACATCAGCGAGATGAGCTGGACCAAACGGGTCAATCACCCCAGCGAATTGGTCAACATCGGCGACAAGATCGAAGTCAAGATCCTGGGCGTCGACCCGGAAGGCCAGCAGTTGTCGCTGGGCATGAAGCAAACCCAAAAGAATCCGTGGGACGACGTTCTGGAGCGTTACCCCGAGGGTACCGACGTGACCGGCAAGGTCCGCAACCTGACCAACTACGGTGCCTTCATCGAATTGGAAGAAGGCATCGACGGCCTGTTGCACGTCAGCGACATGTCCTGGACCCGAAAGATCGGCCATCCGAGCGAGTTGCTGGAAAAAGGCCAAGAGCTTCAGTGCCGCGTGCTGAGTGTCGACGAACAACGTCGCCGCATCGCACTGGGACTCAAGCAGCTCGATAACGACCCCTGGGATGGCGACATTCCGGACAAGTATCAGCCCGGCCAACTGGTCAAGGGCAACGTCACCAAGATCACCAACTTCGGTGTCTTCATCGGTCTCGAAGACGGCTTGGAAGGCTTGCTGCACATCAGCGAACTGGCCGAACACAAAGTCGAGAACCCGGAAGAAGTCGTCAAGGTCGGCGACGAGATCGAAGTCAAGGTGCTGCGTGTCGACACCGACGAGCGCAAGATCGGCCTCTCGCTCAAACGCGTGGACTGGGGCGAAGAGCAAGAACGCGCCGCGGCGGAAGCCGAAGCCGCCGAAACCGGCAGCATGCCGTCCCAAGAAGGCGACCTGAAGGGTGGCCTGGGAAGCGGCGAAGGCCCCCTGTTCCCGACCGGCGGCTGACCCAGCCCTCGAAGGCGCGATCGAGATCGACCGGGCCCAACATGAAACCTGCCCAAAGCGGAGCCGACGACGGCTCCGCTTTTTTTTTTGCTACAGCAACGATGCGATCAGCAAGACGATGCCCGGCAGAACCATGATCAAAAACATCGACACCAACCACACTGCCATCGGTACGTTTTCGTGCTCAACGTTCGAGTTCGAAATCTGCGCAGGTGGCTGATAGGGGTTCTCGCTCTCGGCCCCCGTGCGCATCCCGTTAAACCGTGGGTTCATCATTGAAGTTGGTCCCTCCTGGGCATTGCTGTCGACACAAGGCCGAATTTGGCAACGGCCATGAACAACCTTCGCATTTAGCGAGGAATTAGTTTATGGCCGTTGGTCAATACTCGATTTCATAAATCACATTCACCGCCGCCCCAACGACGATGGCTCCGGGATCGGTCGCCTTGATCGCCGGCACATCGTCTTCGGATCGAAGCGACGTCCCTCCGGTCCCGGACCAAAATGCTGCATCACGTGCCCGACCAAAACGCCGTTGTCAAAGATCGACGTGCAACGAAAGGGGATGCCCAAGACGTTGGGGTGACCGGCCAGATTTTTTTCGAACGATGCGGGCGTCTCGCCTTTCCGGGGCTGGTACTGATGTCGCAGCACGTCGGGGTCATTTCGCAGAGCGAAGATCGCGTCGACGTCTGCGATTTCAGTTGGTTTGATGGTAATCGCCATGCCCCGCGGTCCTCCGTTTCGATTCGATCGCTCGCAACGCAAGGGGACGTCTACCAATGAAATCGGACACCGGATCAATCCGCCACCATTCGACTCTGGGGGCAAAGCGTGAACCCTACCGACGGATCCGTGCCGGTGTAGTACGGTATCCGTTGACAACTGAAGGCTTTAAAGTAGTGTCGCACCGGGGCCGAATCGGCGGCAGAATCAACGATGCCGCCAGATGATCCGCCTGCAGTGAAACATGCGGTGCCTTTTTCATTTTGCTTGTTGATTGATCGGCTTTTCTTTTTGTTGGCGGGCGTCCGTCGTGAACTACATCGGCGAGGACACCTAAAATGTTTCACGCTTCCGTCAACCTTCACCTCGAAGACCCGCTGCTGAACATGGCAACGGTCTTGGTGATCGGCATCATCGGCGGCGAATTGTTCGCCCTGCTCCGCTTGCCGAAGGTGACCGGATGGATCGCAACGGGCATTCTGCTTCGCTGGATCGCCCTTCCCGGCATGGATACGGGGGTGGATCCCAAAGCCTTGGATCGTTTCTTGCCGTACATGCACTTTGTGCTGGGGTTCATTGCATTCACGGTGGGGGCGACCCTCTATTTTGCCAGTCTACGCAACACCGGCAAACGCATCGGATTGTTATTGCTGGGCGAGACACTGATTACGCCGGTGTTGGTCGGTGCATTGCTTTATTTTGTCGGGCCACTGGTTCCCGGTGGCGACGTGATGACTGCTCAGCCGGCACTCCTGTTGGCCGCGATCGCGATCGCGGGTGCACCGGGGACAACGGTGTTGGTGATTCAAGAAGCTCGTGCACGGGGCATTCTCACCCGCACCTTGCTGGCTGCGATCGGCTTGATCGACATGGTCGCCGTTGCCGTGTTCGTGTTCACCACCACGTTCCTGGGTGACCAAGCAGGCTGGGCACATGCGTTGCTAAGCGTGTTCGTTCAGTTTGGAGTGACATTGTTAATCGGCGGCGGCTGTGCGTTGATCGCGATCATCTTGACGCGAACGATCGTCAGCCCGGCGTTTTTGGGGCCGACGATCGTCGCCGCTGTGCTGGGTTCATGGGGACTGGCCGCCAGCTTCGGCACGTCCGGAGGGATTCTGGCGTGCACCTTTGCGGGCATCGTGCTGACTAATCTCCAGCACGACCTGGTGCGTTCGGGCGAAGCCTATTTGCAAACCATCGGCGGCGCGCTGTTCGCTTTGTTCTTTACGTTTGCCGGCATGCGACTGGATTTCGGTTTGGTTCCCAGCGCCGCTGCCTTGGTCGGACTGTATTTCACCGCACGGTTGATCGGCAAATGCGTCAGCGCCTTTTCCGCGATGTCGTTGTCCGGGGTGACCGACAACGTCCGCGGCTACCTCGGCATCGCACTCCTGCCACACGGCGGTGTCGCGGTCGGATTGATCCTGCTGGTGACCGGCGAGAACTCGGGTTTCAGCGAAGAGGTCCGAACGATCGTCAATACGGTCGGACTGTCGGCACTGGCGATCAACCAGCTGCTCGGACCGAGCGCGACACGATTCGCGCTTGTCCGATCTGGCGAAGACCACAAGGACCGCCCCCGGCTACTGGACTTCTTACAGGAGCAGCGGATTTCGGTCGGGCTGACCGGAAGCGATCGCGAAGCGACCATTCGGCAACTCGCGTCACAGCTTTACGCGACCTCCAAGATGCAACTGCCACAGGAAGATTTTATTGCACGAGTCTTGGCCCGTGATGCCGAGTTATCGACCTACTTGGGGCAAGGACTGATGATCCCACACGCCATCCTGGACGATGGCGAGGGCGACGAGATACGCGGCGTCTTGGGGCTGAGCGCCGAAGGCCTGCAATTTGAGACCTTCGACGACCGACGCGTTCATGCGGTGTTGCTGCTGGCAACACCGGAACTCGAACGCAGCCGCCACCTGCAGGTGCTCTCCGCCTTCGCGACGGCCATCACCCGCGACGCCAATCTCGTCGAGCAACTCTATCATGCCCGCAGCGCGGCACACGCCTACGAGATCCTGCACGCGGACAAGCACGCCGACATCAACTACTTCCTCGAAGACGCCGCGGATCAGGCAGGGCTGAGACCTTAGCGGTATTGACGTTCAGAGATTCCCCTTCGCGTCATTCGCCGGTTTTCACCGGCAAGAATCGAACGGCGTCGACGATCACGTACCCGTCGGTGAGCTGATTACCGATCACGACGCGGGCCGGTTGAGCGGCATCAAAGCGGAATCGCCCCAGCGAGCGGAAGGCGTCTTCGATCGCCGGCTTGTTCCGCTGATTGAGCGTCAGCGAATCCGACCCATCGGCATGGGTGACCTGGACCGGAACATTGGTCGCCCGATTCTTGTTCGCCGGATAAGCCAATTGCACGTCGTAGGTTCCGGCATCGAGCTTGATTTCAAACGTCGCGCGGGAATTGCCTTTGTTCGTATTGGAATCATGCAGATAACCCGTCAAGAAATGCGGACCATTGGCTTGACTGGTCTGCCATGAACCGTCCAGTTTCGCCGAAGTGTTGTCCAACACGACCCCGGAAAAATCACCGGGACGCAACCCCGCGCCGCCGCTGTCGCTGCCTTCGTACTCGAGCACCTGCCCATCGGCTACAAGCCGGTCTTGCAACGCTTCATAGCGGACGTCCTGAACGTCGGTTCCATTTTCGATCGCCAGCACGGCTGCCGTTGCCGCACTTTGACCGAGAATCATGAAGACGGGTTCCATCCGGATCGAGCCGAACGCGATGTGCGAACTGGAAACGCAGACCGGTACCAGCAAGTTGGTGCAATCGGATCGCCTGGGGACCAAGGAGTCATAGGAGATCTGGTACGGACCGCCGGTCGACACACCGATATCACCTTCGTTTTGCACGTGCCCCTGGGGCGTGATGTAGCGTTGGACGTTGTGCGAATCGATGGAGTAGGACCCCATTCCGACGGACTTCGGCGTCGCACGTCGTTTTTGCAACTCGTTTTCCGTCATCACGTACTGGCCGATCATTCGCCGCGCTTCGCGGACATAGATCTGGTGCGGCCAGTTGCCGTTGTCGGTGAATTCATCCGCGGCCAAACCCCACGATTGCATCTTCGTGCGAATCTCGTCGGGTACACGCGGGTCGGTGACATGAAAATACAGCCACCCTTTTTGATACGTTTCGTGCTCGCGAATGATCTCGCGGCGGCGCTCGTAGGAGGCGTCGGGATAGTCGTAATTGAATCCGATGTTGTCGGTGCTCATCGGACCATGGTTGTTCGTGTCGGTCTTTCGGTTCGGAATCGGATCAAATTTGCGAAACGTCTGATCCCAGCCGGCCTGATAAATCCGCGCGAGCAACTCGTACTGTGATGGGTCGTAACCGTCGGGCTTGGTAAACGGGACCCGGTTGTCGGGATGATCGGTCAAGCACATTCGAAAGCAATAGGCTTGAACCCGGTGATCGGCGGCACCTTTCTCGCCGGGCGGATCGGCGCTGATCCGGGGCAGAACTCCGCTGCCGGGGTCTCCGGGCGTTTGGTACGGACTGATCGGTGGCAGATTGCCGAAGTGATGCTGGTGGTGCAAGACTCCGGTTTGCACCCCGTTCCAGTTTTCGCCGTACTGCGCACTGGACTCTCGTCCGACGTGATACGGGACGCCGGCGGCCGCCAGCAGATCCCCTTCATAGGTGGCGTCCAAGAACACTTTGGCGCGATAGGTTTCCCCATTGAGCATGCGGATCGAGACAATCTTACCGTCCACCACTTCGACGCCCGATTGGCGGTCGAGCCAGCGGTCGCGGTGCACCGGGATGTTGTACTCGCCCACGTAGTCTTCGAAGACTTTTTCGGCGACGTGGGGCTCAAAGATCCATTGCGTCCGATTCTCGCCGTCGATCGCGCGATTGCCCTGTCCCTTGTTGCCGTAACTGTCTTGGGACTGCCATTTCCACGCTTCCGGTTTTTGGTATTCCAGATAAATTCGATGATAAAAATCACGGGCCAGTCCGCCGATCACTTCTTTTTTCCCCGTGTCGGTCCATCCCAGCCCGCCACTGGAAAGACCACCGAGGTGCTTGTCGGGACAAACAAGGACGACCGACTTGCCCATCTGCTTGACCTGTACCGCGGCGGTCACGGCTGCCGAGGTTCCGCCATAAATCACCACGTCCGACGTGGTCGGCTCGGCGGCAACCGCCAAACCCCTGGGAAGAATTGCGAGAACCAACGCGATCAAGAATTTCGTTTTCATGGGGGGGATGTCTTGGTGAAATGACGACGGGAATGATGGGGAGTCGCGGTCCAGCGAGTCGAGCGAATCAACGCGTCGGGTCGGCCCGGGCAGGGAGAGTTTAGAAGGATGGTAGTTTAGTCAATCATCAGGTACGACGGACCAGCGTCAACGAATCCGCATCCCGGCGGATTTCGATGGCACCGGGCAACGTCAACGCATCGGGTCCGCGACCAGAGAGCATTTCGAAAACCCGCGTCCAATGAAACTGGCCCATGTCCCGGAGCGGCCATCCCGATCGTTGCCAACACCGCCGCAGTGCCTCGATCGCGACGGCTTGGTCCCCGAGCGGTTTCGCGGTGGGCCCCATTTCCGCCTCGCCGCCGATTCGATCCAAGCGTCGCAGCGTGAGCGGTTTTTCCCGAATCTGGACCGCCGCCAACCAGCGATCGATGACCGGCTGCAAGGCGTCCAGCCATTGGCGTTGGCCTTGGATCGCGCGGGCAATGGCGGGAACGGCCTGGGGGAACTGGGCTTGCATGGTCGGCAGCAACGCGTTGCGAATCCAATTCCGCCGATAGGTGTTGGATCGGTTCGAGGCATCATCCCGCCAAGGAGCATCGATCGACCGCAGGGCGTCGCGAATCTGGTCGCGACCGAGGTCGAGCATCGGTCGCGCGATCACAAAATCGCTACCGGAAGGGTCGTCCGAGAAGGGGCGAAAGGGCGCGATCCCCGCCATCCCCGCCGGCCCGGTTCCACGCATCAGCCGATACAAGACGGTTTCAACGTTGTCGTCGCGAGAATGGCCCAGGGCAAGGTAGCGGGCGCCGTGTCGCCGCATGACGGTGCGAAAGAACTCGCGGCGATCGTTCCGCGCGGACGCCTCGTCTTGCTCCGCCGCCTGGCCACACTCCGTTTCCAGCGGCACCGCGAGTTGCTCCGCTAATTGGCGGACAAATTCGGCATCGGCATGAGATTCCCGGCCGCGAAACTGGTGATTGAAATGAGCGACGACGATGAAGCCCCGCGGCGGCGAGTGGGCGGCGGGATGGCGGACCGATTCGACCAGCGACCGCAGCAGCGCGACGCTGTCGGCACCCCCGCTACAACCGACCACGACGCCCAGATCCCGATAACGCGACGCCGGCCACGCCGATTCGATCGCGTCGCGAACATTCTGCCAGGGAGATGGATTTGTCATGGAACCGTGGGCTGGAAAAAGCCGGTCTGGCGGTCTGTCCGGCCGGTCGGCTAGTTGTAAAAAACAATCCGATTCGGGGGGAGCCCGGAGAGGCTGCCGTAGAATCATGGCCGACAATCGCAACCGGTGTGGTTGCCAAACCAACCACCCACGGCGAAAGGAAATTTGGTAGGATCTTCGTCGAACCGTCGCCGAGTTTTTCACCTGCGATCGTCACCTCGTCGACCGGTCTCCTCCATCCACCTGAGCGTAACTTCACGAGCGTGACTGCCCGAGCGTGACTGCGCAATTCATATGCTATCCGAGGCTCCCTTGCCCCACGTCCTGCCCCTCGCGTCATTTCTCGACGAACTTTTCTTTCTGTATTCACTCGCCGGCGTTCTAGCCGGTGCAGTGTTGATGATGGGGTATCAACGCTGGAAAGCCGCCGCCTACAAGATTCGGCTGGCGGAAAAAGCCGACAAGTTGATGGACGAAGCGAATCGCGAAGCCGAGGCGTTGAAGACACAGATTCTGCTGGAGGCCAAGGAAGAATCGCTGGAGATCAAGACCAGGGGAGAAGCGGAACTGACCGAAGCGCGGCGGCTGCAAATGAGCCGAGAGCAGACGCTCGATCGACGAGCCGAACAGTTGGACAACCAGGAGGCGGACTTGCGCAAACAGCAACGCGGTCTGGAAAACAGCCAACAACGGTTGGACGCGGGACTCAAATCGCTCGCCGAACAACGCGACGAGCTGAAATCGCTCGAACGCAAGCAACGAAAGGTTCTCGAAGCAGTCTCGGGGATGACCCGAGCCGAAGCCGCCGAGCAATTGATGAAAGCGCTCGACGACGAACTGGAACACGAACGCGGGAAACTGTTGCTGAAGAAAAAGAAGCAGATCAACGAGACGATCAAAGAAAAGAGCCGCGAAATGCTGCTGACCGCGATCCAGCGGTACGCCTCGGCCTACACCGCCGACTCGACGACCAGCACCGTCGACGTTCCGACCGACGACATGAAGGGCCGGATCATCGGCCGCGAAGGCCGCAACATCCGAGCGTTCGAAAAAGCCACCGGCATCGACGTGATCATCGACGACACCCCGGGCGTGGTGATCGTCAGCGGGTTCGATCCGGTTCGCCGCGAAATCGCCCGTCGCTCCCTGGCCAACCTGATCGCCGATGGCCGCATCCATCCGTCAAAGATCGAAGAGGTCGTCGAAGAAACCAAACAACAGATCAACGAGCTGATCATTCAAAAAGGACGTGAGGCGGCAGATGAAGTCGACGTCCCCGGACTGAGTGACCGGCTGATCGAAATGCTGGGCCGACTGCACTTCCGAACCTCGTACAGCCAAAACGTACTGCGGCACAGTGTCGAAGTGGCGTTCCTGTCCGGGATGATCGCCGAAATGCTGGGGATGCGCGGCGACGTGGCCCGCCGCTGTGGATTGCTCCATGACATCGGAAAAGCGGCCGATCACGAGCTGGAAGGCGGCCATCCGAAGATCGGTGCGGACCTGCTGCGACGCCACAACGAAAGCCCCGAAGTCGTACACGCGGCACTGGGACATCACGATGAAATCGTCGTCGAACACCCCTACACGATGGTCGTTGCGACCGCGGACGCCTGCAGCGCCAGTCGCCCCGGTGCGCGGCGCGAATCGCTGGAACGCTACATCAAACGCATGGAAGAACTCGAATCGATCGCGCGACGGTTCGACGGTGTACGCGAAGCCTACGCCATCAGCGCCGGCCGCGAACTGCGGGTGATCATCGACAGCACCACGACCAGCGACGAACAAGCCGCCGTCGTCTGTCACGAAATCGCCAAAGCCTTCGAACGCGAACTGTTGTACCCCGGTGAAATCAAAGTCACCGTGCTCCGAGAAACCGCCTTCACCGAAGTCGCCAAGTAGGCCTCACCTCGCTCCCAGGCTCCGCCTTGAGAACGCAAGGTAGGTGTGGCTCCGCCACACGCGGACGCCGGCCCGAAGGCGGGGCCAGGGCTGCGCAAAATCGCCGTCTCGCTCCATCGCTAAATTTCTGCCGAATCGATTCTGCGATGGACCCTCGATGAGCAGGGAGCGGTTGGGCATCAAACACACGATTGACATCAGCCGATTCGCGCAAGCGTTCGGGCCTCGCCAACAACGGAGGGCCCGTAGGCTGGCGCCAAACGGCTGATCCCACGAAGCCCCCAAGGGAATGGAAACCGCCAAAATCCTGCGAATGAACGCACGGACATCCCGTTCCCAGGCGGAGCCCGGGAACGAGAGTCCATTAAACGGACTTCTGATAGATCGCTGTCAGCAGCGCTTCGGTGTCTTTAAACTTCTTCTTCGTGGCCAACGCTTCATCGATCAATCGCCTCGCTTCGGCCTCGGCGTGACCGAGTGTGATCAGCGCGTCAAATGTCTCGCTGACGACGCGGTTGCTTTCCGAATCGGTCTCGCCCGCCGGGCCGGCTTGGTCGACCATCAACGCAAATCGCGGCATCTTCCGCCTCAATTTTGCGATGATCCGCTCGCTGGTCGCCGGTCCGATTCCCGGCAGCGCCGACAACCCCTTGGCGTCTTGCTGCTCGATCATCACCGCAAGCTCTTTGACCGGCCGGACCATCGCGCGGAGCGCCTTTTTCACGCCGACACCGTCCACGCTGCAAAATAGGTCAAAGAACTGACGCTCGGGCTCGGTCGCAAACCCGACCAACCGCGGCGTCAACCGTCCGCCACCCTGCGCGTTGCCTTCGATGTAGTCCATCGTGTGCAAGCGGATCGATTGACCGACCTTGGATTGCAACTGCCGGCGGGTGTAGTCGCCGACCAAGACCTCGTACTCGAAAGGTGCCGACTCGATCGCGATCGATGACTCAGTCACTTGGGTCAGCTTTCCGGCGATGTTCAGAATCACGTGTGGTGCCGTTTAAAAGGGGGAAAAAACTACTCGTTCCCGGGCTCCACCTAACGCGGTGAAGCATTGATTTCCTGTGCCTGACGAGGTTTTAGCGGCAGGGCGCAAGCCCTCCGGTTCCTCATCTTTACCAAAACACCGGAGGGCTCGCGCCCTACCGCTAAAAATGCTGGGAACACCCTGTCATGGAGACTCCCGCCTCGGGGTCGTCTACCGCGTGTGGCAGGAGCCACACCGGCCTTGAGTTCCATGGCGGAGCCTTGCAACGAGGCAGCTCTGGAACGAGGTTCATCGAGTCGCTCATGCCAACAGCGGATTATGGCTGAGGTGGAAACCGCACACGGCGATCGCCAAGGCGTCCGCGACGTCGGCCGGCTCGGGGACCTCGGCAAGATTCAATTGCAATTTTACCGCCAATTGAATCTGATGCTTCGGGGCGTGCCCATTGCCCGTCATCACTTTCTTGACCTTCGTCGGTTCGAAGCTTTTGACGGCAATGCCGGCGGTGCCCGCGGCCAAACAGATCACGCCTCGAGCGTGCCCCATCAGGATGGCCGTTTTGGGCCGCGAGTAGTGGGAGAACAATTGTTCGAGCGCGAGAAAATCCGGCTTGTGCTGCTGCAACACCTCCGTGACGCCGGTGTGAATCTCCATCAGCCGCTCCTCGATCGACGCTTTGGCTTTGCTGCGGACGATCCCGGCTTCGATCAACTGGAATTGCCCCCGGCTGACGCGTATGACACCGTAACCGGTCGTGTTCAGTCCCGGGTCGATGCCCAGAATCGTGACCGGCGGTTGGCCGGCCGCGGCGCCGCCCAGTTTGACCGCAGCCCGCGAACTCATGAGGTCAGTTCCCAACTGGTGCCATCCTTCTTGTCCAACAGGGCAACGCCGAGTTCGCCGAGTCGATTGCGGATGGCATCACCGGTCGCATAGTCCTTGCGCTCACGGGCTTCCTTGCGAAGATCGATCAGCAGGTGAATCGTCTTGTCGAGCAACTCCTGTGCGACGTCATCACCTCCGCCGGCGACCGGCGGCTTGTCGAACAACCCCAACACGTTGGTCAACTCTTTCATCGATCGCATCGCGGCGATCAGCGAGACGACATCGGGCGAGGACGCATCCGCCCCGGCGGCGAGGGATTTTTCATCGATGAATCGATTGAGCAACCGTAACCCATCGAACAGCACGCTGATGGCGGCTCCGGTGTTGAAGTCGTCGTCCATCGCGGTGATGAACTTTTCCCGCAGCTGGTGCACCTGCCCGAGCAAGGCATCCTTTCCGGGATCGAACTCGCCGCCGACACGTGTTTTGGCGGGTTTCAGATCGCCGTCGCCGTAGAAGGAGATTCCGGAGATCTCTTTGAAACGATCAAACAACCGATAAAAACCGTCCAACGCCGCGCCGGCTTCTTCCAGCCCTGCTTCGCTGTACAGGATGGTGCTGCGATAATGGGTTCGCAGCAGGAAGAACCGAATCCGAGTTCCGGTGTGGCGTCGGATCAGCGCGCTCAGGCCGCCGTCGCCCTTGGAGCGACTGATTTTTCCCGCGGCTGCTTCTTCGGCCGATTCTTCGCGATCACCCTTGCCGCCCAGCTTGCCTTTGCCTTCGGACCGCATCAGGCCGTTGTGCATCCAGTACTTGACCATCGGGGCATCGTGGCAGCAGCCGCTTTGGGCCAGCTCGTTTTCGTGGTGGGGGAACATCAGGTCCAGCCCGCCACCGTGGATGTCAAACGTCGTGCCCAGGATCTCGTGGCTCATCGCCGAGCACTCGATGTGCCAGCCGGGTCGGCCGCGGCCCCAGGGGCTGTCCCAGGAGATTTCGCCGGGCTTGGCGGATTTCCAGAGCGCGAAATCGCCGGCGGAGCGTTTTTTCGCCGCCGCCTCGCCGCCCTCACCCTGCTGATCATCGACGCTGCGGTTGGAGAGTTGGCCGTAATGGGGGTCTTTAACGACGTCGAAGAAAACGTCTCCATCGACTTCATAGGCGTGGTCTTTTTCGATCAGCCGCTCGATGAACGAGATAATTTGGGGCATGTGGTCGGTCGCCCGCGGCATGTAGTCGATCTGGTTGACGCCCAATTCGCGAAGGTTGGCCATGTAGTCGGCCGTCATTTCCGTGGCGATCTGAGAAACCGGAAGCTCTCGCTCTTTGCTCTTGTTGATCAGCTTGTCGTCGACGTCGGTGATGTTCACCACCCAGGTCGGCTGGTAGCCGCTATACCGCAGGTAACGTTTGACGGTGTCAAAAATGACGGGACCGACCATGTGACCGATGTGGGATTCGGCATAGACGGTCGGGCCACACAGGTAGATCCCGACGGCGGGCGGAGCGATCGGCTCGAACGGCTGTTTGGTTTTCGTCAGCGTGTTGTAAACACGAAGTTGGCTGGCTGGCTTTGTCACGGTGGTCGGCGGGCAAAATGGAGTGACTCGAGGAAAACGCGAATTGTAGGGACGCAAGCGGATCTCGCCGAGCCCGATTCGCGACACACGCCTGGAGCAGCTGGGGAAGGAAGCACAAATGGCAAAACAATGGGGGCAAAACAATGCCAACAGCGGCGAAATCACCTCGTCATTTTGCCACCCCGTGATTTTGCCCCCATCGTTTTCCCCCCATCGTTTTGCCCCCATCGTTTTCCTCCCATCGTTTTGCCCCCATCATTCAGCCAAACCGCCCGCTCCACTTGCCTCCGCGTCGCAAGAAACCGCGGCCCTCTCCAGGTTCCCGGTGCCCCTCTCATTGACCAAACCGCTTGTCGCAAATAGATTTACGCCCGCTTGGCCGGACCGAGGTGAAATAAATCGGGCACTTCGGGCGAATTGCGACCGCGATTCGCGGCACCACCATGCCGAGCAAGACGCCCCCGATGGCTCCCGAGTGACTCCTAAATTCTCCACGAGCTCAAGCGGCGTCGATAGACGTAAGTCCTTGTTTTGACTGCGGATAGCGACGAACCCACCGCCTGCTCACGCCCCTTCTGAGACGGTTTCGATAGAGAACAACCATGGCGAACAAGATGGTCTATTACTTCGGTAAAACAAAAACCGAAGGCAAAGGCAAACCCAAAGCTCTACTCGGCGGAAAAGGACTGAACCTTGCCGAAATGACCTCGATCGGACTCCCGGTCCCCCCCGGTTTCACGATCACCACCGAAGTCTGTGACCAGTACTACAAGGCCGGCAAGCAATTGCCCGCGGGCCTGATGGACGAGGTCGGCAAAGCGATCAAGAAACTCGAAAAAGAACTCGACAAGAAGTTCGGCGACGACTCCAACCCGCTGTTGGTTAGCGTCCGCTCCGGAGCGGCGGTCAGCATGCCCGGGATGATGAACACCATCCTCAACCTGGGGCTCAACGACATTTCCACCGAAGGCTTGGCCAAGGCGACGAAAAACGAACGCTTTGCCTACGACGCCTACCGCCGTCTGATCAACATGTTCGGCGACGTCGTGATGGGGATGGACCACCACCAGTTCGAAGTCGCATTCGACAAAATCAAGAAAAAGTACAACGTCTCCGATGACACGGAAGTGCCGGCCGAGGGCCTGAAAGAACTGTGCGAGGCTTACAAAGAAGTCTACAAGGAGCACACCGGCGAGATGTTCCCTCAGGATCCGGTCGCACAACTGGAACTGTCGATCGAAGCCGTCTTCGGCTCCTGGAACACCGATCGGGCGGTCAAGTACCGCGAGATCGAAGGGATCCGCCACCTGCTCGGGACCGCCGTCAACGTCCAATCGATGGTCTATGGAAACATGGGCGACGATTCGGGCACGGGCGTCGCATTCACGCGAAACCCCAACACCGGCGAGAACAAGTTTTACGGCGAGTTCCTGATCAATGCTCAGGGTGAAGACGTCGTCGCGGGGATTCGCACCCCGCAACCGGTCGCCGAAATGCCCAAGTGGAATCGCGCGATCCACAAGGAACTCCTGGAGGTCAAAAAGACGCTCGAGAACCACTACGCCGAAATGCAGGACATCGAGTTCACGATCGAACGTGGCACGCTGTACATGCTGCAAACGCGAACCGGCAAACGAACCGGCATCGCCGCGGTCAAAATCGCCTGCGACCTCGTCAAGGAAGGGCTGATCGATCAAAAAGAAGCGGTCATGCGAGTCGACCCGAACGCGCTGACGCAGCTGCTGCTGCCCAGCTTCAAAACCACCGCCCGGAATGCCGCCGAAGTGCTTTGCAAAGGCATCAACGCGTCGCCGGGTGCCGCCGTCGGCAAACCCGCCTTCACGGCCGAAGAAGCCCGCGAACGGAAAGACGCCGGCGAAAGCATCATCCTGGTTCGTCGCGAAACCAGCCCTGAAGACGTCGATGGCATGAGCGCCGCGGTCGGCATCCTGACCAGCACCGGCGGGGCAACCAGCCACGCAGCTGTCGTCGCCCGAGGCTGGGGCAAGTGCTGCGTCGCAGGTGCCTCCGACGTCGAAATCGACGAAAAGAAAAAACGCATGAAGGTCCACGGCCAAACCCTGGGCGTCAACGACGTCATCAGCCTGGACGGAACCACCGGTGAAGTCATGCTGGGTGCCGTGGAAACACAAGAGCCCAAGCTGTCCGGAGATTTCGCCAAGCTGATGAAATGGGCCGACGAGTACCGAACGCTGGCCGTTCGCACCAACGCGGATTCACCCGCCGACAGCAAGCGAGCTCGTGACTTCGGCGCCGAAGGCATCGGACTGTGCCGTACCGAGCACATGTTCTTCGAGCCGGACCGCATCATCCACATGCGGTCGATGATCCTGGCCGAAGAAGAAAAAGAGCGACGTCAGGCACTGGCCAAACTGCTGCCCTTCCAACGCAAAGACTTCGAGGGCATCTTCAAAGCGATGGCCGGATTGCCCGTGACGATCCGCTTGCTTGACCCGCCGTTGCACGAGTTCCTGCCCCACGAATCGGCCGCTCAAAAAGAGATGGCCACCGAACTCGGCGTCAAGGCATCGGACATCAAGAAACGCATCGAAGCGCTGCACGAAGCCAACCCGATGCTGGGACACCGGGGATGCCGCTTGAGCATCACCTATCCCGAAGTCCTGGAAATGCAGGTCCAAGCGATCACCGAAGCGGCGATCAACTGCGGCAAGAAAAAGATCAAGGCTCACCCCGAGATCATGATTCCGCTGGTCGGAACTTACAAAGAACTCGCACTGCTGCGAAAGAAGGTCGAGGAGACGATTGCCTCGACTGTTGCGGCGAAGAAGTTCGACGGCGACCTGGATATCTCGATCGGAACCATGATCGAAATCCCCCGTGCCTGCTTGACGGCAGACGAGATCGCCGAGCACGCCGACTTCTTCAGCTTCGGCACCAACGACTTGACCCAGATGGCGTTCGGCTACAGCCGCGACGACATCGGCGGCTTCCTGCCCGATTACCTGGAACAGGAAATCCTGGATGTCGACCCGTTCCAATCCCTGGATCAAACCGGTGTCGGACAACTGGTCGAACTGGGTGTCACCAAAGGCCGCTCGACCAAGAAAGCCCTGAAGATCGGCATCTGTGGCGAACACGGCGGCGACCCGAGCAGCGTCGAGTTCTGTCACCGAGTGGGACTGAACTACGTCAGCTGCAGCCCCTTCCGTGTCCCGATCGCCCGACTGGCCGCCGCTCAAGCTGCGATCACCAACAGCTAGCACGCAGGCACCCCCTCAGCGTCAACAGAAGACCCGGCTCTTTCAGCCGGGTCTTTTTTTATGGCTCTTCCGCCGCAGATTTCAGATTTCAGATTTAAAAATCAGGGTGCGCGACTCGCATGGCACAGGCAAGCGTGTTGGTGTGCAGGCTTTAGCCCAATACCGCTAAGTTAACATGAATGAGGGGGCCCGGACGCTGGCGCGAACCGGCTGATGTCAAACGAATATCAGCCGTTTGGCGCGAGCCTACGGGCCCTCATCTGAAGAAACGACGCTTAACTTAGCGGTATTGGGCTTTAGCCGCCCAGTCTCGCTGCTTCGCAGCGACCGGGAATCGCCTAAAGGCTAGACACCAACGGTTGCTGAATACCGTTTGAT
>NZ_JANZKV010000210.1 GCF_025060895.1 Stieleria sedimenti
CCGTTCCGCTACCATCACTGGGGTGTTCGTGTTAGCGGCAGGGCGCGAGCCCTCCGGTCTTCCACGCCGCCAGGCGTCGTCACCAGCCCGCTGGCGCCGTTCCGCTACCATCGTCAGACCCAAAGGAAGTGGCATTAGGCGTTGTCCGCTACGTCTGCACCGTCGGCACGGCGATTTCGCTGACGATTTCCTGCAACACGCTTTCCGTGGTGACTTTACGAAGCCGACTTTCCGGTCGCAGGATCAGGCGGTGGTTCATCACCGGGGAGAGCACTCGTTTGATGTCATCGGGCGTGACAAATCCTCGCCCCCGAATCGCCGCCATCGCCTGACCGCAGCGAAATAACGCGATCGTCGCCCGGGGGCTGCCACCGAGCGCCAGATCATTGTGACGGCGCGTCTGCTCGATGATCTGCAAAAAGTACTGTCGCACCCGCGGATCGACGTGGACCTTGCGAATCTCCGCTTGCGCCGCAATCAGCTCTTTCGCCGTCGCGACGGCCGGCAAGCGATCGATCGGATGCGTGTGCTGCAGCAATTCCAGCATCCGCATCTCTTCTTCCATCGACGGGTAGCCCAGACTGAATCGCATCAGAAAACGGTCCAGCTGGGCCTCGGGCAGCGGGAACGTGCCTTCGTGATCGACGGGGTTTTGGGTGGCGATCACCAGAAACGGCTTTTCCAGAACATGCGTCGTTCCGTCGACGGTGACACAGCCCTCGGCCATCGCCTCGAGCAACGAGGCCTGCGTTCGCGGCGTGGCGCGGTTGATCTCGTCGGCCAGCAAAATCTGGGTGAAGACCGGTCCGGCGCGAAACTCAAACTCGGCCTCTTTCTGGTTGAAAATCGACGTCCCCGTCACGTCGGTCGGCAGCAGGTCCGGCGTGCACTGGACCCGTTTGAACTGGCAGCCGATGCTTTTGGCCAACGCCCGGGCCAGCATCGTCTTGGCCACCCCCGGCACGTCTTCGAGCAACACGTGGCCGCCGCTGAACCAGGCGACCAGGGACAGCACCAGCTGCTTTCGTTTGCCGACGATCGCGTGCTCGACATTGGCGATCACCCGTTTGGCGAATTCGGAAACCGCCGCGACATTGGCGACTTCGCCGGCACCCCCGGCCGAGGCTCCTGCGTGGGCAGACGGGTCGACGACAGGTGGGGCTTCGGTCATAAGAAACAAATCGCGGGAAAGACGAGCGGGGGTGGGGCGGCGGCGAAGGCTGACCACCAGTTTAACTGATCAATCCGTTTGGTTTCTTTGTCTAAATCTTTTTGCGACCCCGGCCAACGGCTTGAAATTTATCCTCCCAGCTACAATAGCCCGGCCACCGCTTTGTTCATCGTTTTCGCATGAAAATCACCGCCATCCCCCAGCTTTACCGGAATCTGCGCCGCTGGCGCGAGATCCTGGCCGTGCTGCGCCGCTACGGGTTGGCCGATTGGCTCAGCCAACACCGTCGGTTCCCCTTCCAGGGCTGGTTCAAGGACCATCGTGGCACGCCGTTGGCAGAGTACACGCGGGAACAGCGGGTGCGGATGGCGCTGACGGACCTCGGCCCCACGTTCATCAAACTCGGCCAGATCCTGGCCGCACGCCCCGACTTGGTCGGCATCGCCCTCAGCGAAGAATTGAAGGGGTTGCGGGCCAACGTCCGGCCCGACGACATTGCGACGGTGCGCAAAACGCTGGCCGGCGAATTGGGCGACGATTACGAATCCCACTTCGCCAGCATCGATGCCCAGCCGCTGGCCAGTGCCTCGATCGGCCAGGTCCACCGCGCGGTGCTCAACGACGGGCGACGGGTTGTCCTGAAGGTCCAGCGGGCGGGAATCGAAAAAACGGTCAAGCAGGACATCGAGGTCTTGAGCGGATTGGCCGTGCTGGCCGAACGGGTCGAAACGGTGGCGGCCTGGCGACCGGGCGATGTGGTCCGCCAGCTCGCCCCGATCATCACCCGCGAGCTGGATTTCAGCCGGGAGCGACAATCGTTGGAGCACTTTTCCACGTGGATCGCCAAACACAGCGCCGACGTCGTGGTGCCCAATCCGATCGCCCCGCTGTGCACCCGCCGCGTTTTGGTCATGGACGAACTGATGGGGCGCTCGCTGGCCGAATGCTTGCGTGATTCGGAACGACCAACCGCTCCGGCCGCATCGCAGCGCGTGAAATCGACCGCCGCCGACGAACCACCATCCCACGGCAACGGCGCCGCGACGAAGCCGTCCGGCGAGAACGGCCGACGCGACCCGTTGGCCAGGATCACGCTGGACGCCGATCGCTGCGAAACGATCGGGCATGCGATCGCAGATGTCTATCTGGCGATGATCTTTGAAGAAGGCCTGTTTCACGCCGATCCCCACACCGACAACTTGTTCTTGCTCGAGGATGGCCGGCTCGGAATCTTGGATTTCGGGATGACCGGACGGATCGATGAGAGGTTGCGAGAGAACATCGAAGACATGTTGGTCGCCATTTCAGGGGGCGATCAAAATCGCTTGACCCGCCTGATTCGCCGTGTCGGTGAAACGCCTCCCACCCTCGACGAATCCGCGCTGTCGATCGACGTCGCCGATTTTATCGGCACCTATGGCCAGCAATCGATGGATGAATTCGATCTGGCCGGGGCACTGACCGCGCTGACCGAACTGCTGCACAAGCATTCGATCAAGTTGCCCAACCAGTCGGCCTTGTTGCTGAAGATGTTGATCTCGCTCGAAGGCACCCTGAGCGAACTGGGCGCCAGTTTTGACTCGTTGAAAGTGATTCGATCTCTGGCGCACAAGACGATGCTTCGCCGCTTGAGTCCGCAACGTCGGTTCCGTCAGGCCCGTCGCATTTACTTGGAAGCGGAAAGCTTTCTCGAATCGGCGCCCGACGAACTGGTTTCGTTGATGCAAATGCTTCGCCGCGGCGAAACTCGATTCACGCTTGAGCATCAGCGACTGGGGCCGTCTGTCAACCGACTGGTCCTCGGCGTGATGGCCAGCGCCGTGTTTCTCGGATCATCGCTGTTGCTCGCCCAGCAGGTCTCGCCGTTGATCTCCATTCCGCTGTACTTCACCACGCTGGAACCGATCAGTCTGTTCGGGCTGGTCGGCATGGTCGGAAGCATCTCGGTGATGTTGTGGTTGCTGCTGGCGATCGCCCGCAGCGGTCACCTGACCCGCGACAACGACGATTGAGTTCTATTCTTGTTAGCGGCAGGGCGCGAGCCCTCCGGCCCGCCACCGCGTTTTCAACGCGGAAACCGGACGGCTCGCGCCGTGCCGCTATCACCTACTGTGCCGATGCCGCTGGCAGGACCCCGGACGGGGTCAAAGCCAGTAGCCGGAGGTGAGCGCAGCGACACCTCCGGATACTCGGGCACCAGCGTGTCGCGACCCCGAAGGGTGTCGAAGCAAATTGCGTACGAGCCCTCGCGCCCGGTCCGCCACCCGCGCACGCAAACGCCACGGTCAACTCTTTCAGAAACGCGGACTGCCCCTCCGCCCGCAGATTGATGCGCTGCGACCCCGTCCGGGGTCGAGGGGATTTGCGGGAGCATCCTTCCCGGAGGTGGCGCTGCGCTGACCTCCGGCTACTCGCTGAAATCCCTTCGGGATACCCGACTCGCTGGCGCTCTCCGTCGGCACCATACGAATTGTGATTGTTAGCGGCAGGGCGCGAGCCCTTCGGCCCGTCAACGCGTTTCCAACCCTGAAACCGGACGGCTCGCGCCGTTCCGCTATCACTCGGCCACCTGCTGGCAGCGATCAAAACTGGAAACTGTGCGCGTCTTCTTTGGGGGCCGGTTGGTAGCCGAGTGGTTCCATGCTGCTTCCGGCGCGGCCTTGGCTGAGGCTGCGGACGGCGCTCGAATAGCCGAACAGCTCTTTCAGCGGGGCATGGGCGGTGATCACGGTCATCGCGCCGCGTGTTTCGGTGGCGGCGATCAGGGCGCGGCGTTGTTGCAAGTCGCCGACCAATTCACCCATGTAGTCTTCCGGCGTCGTGACTTCTACCCTCATGATCGGTTCGAGCAGCACGGGGCCGGCTTTCTCGAGCGCCTTGTCAAAGGCGTCGCCGGCGGCGATGCGGAACGCGACCTCTTCGATTCCACCCTCCTCGCTGACCTCGGCGTCATAGGCTTCCAGCTTGATTCCCGAGAGCGGGAAACCGGCCAACACACCGCCGCCTTCGGCGCGGTCGCGCAGTTCTTGAATCGCGGCGTGCCGCACGTCGCCTTGCAACAGCGTGTCCGGCGGCAGGCGATCGAACACGATCGGCTTTGCGGAGCTGTCTTCCAGGGGCGACACCCGGACACTCAACCGGGCAAACATCTGATTCGCGCCCATCTGGCGATTGCAGACACCGACAACGTCGGCTCTGCCGCCAATCGTTTCGCGGTAGTTGACCCGGGGTTTGTAGAATTTGACGTTCAAGCCGAAATCGCGAGTCAGCCGGTGCTGGATCACTTCCAGGTGCAGCTCGCCCATGCCGCTGATGATCGTCTGCCCCAGTTCTTCGTTATCGACCGCTCGAAACGTCGGGTCTTGGCGACGCAGCATGTCCAGGGTGTCATCGAGTTTCTTGCGGTCTCCCGTGTTCTCCGGTTCGATCGCCATCGACAACACCGTGTCGGCGAACGTGATGCTGGGCAATTCGATCTGGTTCTGGGTGTCGCAGAGGGTGTCGCCGGTGATGGCAAACCGGGGACCGATGACACAGCAGATGTCGCCGGCGCCCAGCGATTCGGTTTGCCCGTCGCGTTCTTTTTTGGATGCGTGGATCTGCCACAGCTGGGCGACGTTTTCTTTCTTGTCGCGGTTGGGGCAATAGACCCGTGAGTTCTGTTTCAGTTGTCCGCTGTAAATCCGAATCCAATAATTGTCGCCCGTCTTGGCCGGCAGAATCTTGAACACCAACGCGCTAAACGGCTCGGTCGGGTCCGGCTTTCGGATCAGTTGCTGGTCCGGCTTTTTCGGATTGAAACCTTCGACCGGCGGGCGGTCGAGTGGGCTGGGCAAGTAGTGTCCGACGGCGGTCATCAGCGGTTGGACGCCGATACCGTGCAGCGCCGACCCGCACAGCACGGGCTGAATCGTCTGGTCGATACAGCCCTTGCGTAACGCTTTGCGAATCACGTCCACCGGTACCTCCTGGTCTTCCATCACCAGGGCCATCGCGTCGTCATCAATCTCGCAAACCGTTTCCAACAGTTGTTCGCGCCACAGCAGCGCATCGTCCATCAACTCGTCGGGGATTTCCGTTTGCGTGACCTCCTTGCCTTCGGTCTCCGGATCGAACTGCAGTAACTTCAGGTCGACCAGATCGATCACCCCGCGGAACGGGTTGTTGACGTGAGTCGGGCCTTGTCCGACGGGCAGTTCGACCGCAACCGGTCGGCCGCCCAGTCGGGGGCCGATGTCGTTGAAGACGGAATCGAAATCGGCGCCTTCGCGATCCATCTTGTTGATGAAAACGATTCGCGGCACGTTGTAGCGATCCGCTTGCCGCCACACCGTTTCGCTTTGCGCCTCGACGCCTTCCCGCGCCGAAAACACGACGACCGCGCCGTCCAGGACACGCAAGCATCGTTCCACTTCGGCGGTGAAGTCGACGTGCCCGGGCGTGTCGAGCAAGTTGATGTGGTACTTGTCCCAACGGTACTTCACGCAGGCGCTGAAGATGGTGATCCCGCGTTCCTGTTCTTCGGGGTCGTCATCGGTGTCGGTCGTGCCGTGGTCGACACGTCCGACGCGGTGCTTTGCACCGCTGAGGTACAGCATGCGTTCGGTGACTGTCGTTTTACCGGCATCGATATGAGCGATGATACCAATGTTGCGCAGTAAATTGATGTCGGCAGACATGATTGATCGGGGGGTAGGGAAGTGGCAGCGGAACTCCGCCGAGTGCAACGTCGAAGGGCAGGATTTTGTAACGTCTTGGCGATTTCCGCTAGACCGCTAAGGATTGGAACCGATGGGAACAAAAAACCGCGATCACGGCGGGATAGCCGTGTCGCGGTTTGAAAAGGTTGATTGCGTTGTTGTTTTTGGGAGTGATCGGAACGCCGATCACCACGCAAAGTGTGCGAACGCCTTGTTGGCGTCGGCCATGCGGTGCGTGTTTTCGCGTTTGGTGTACGCGACGCCTTCCTTCTTATATCCGGCCATGATTTCGTCGGCCAGCTTTAGGTGCATCGGACGGCCCTTCTTGCTGCGGACCGCTTCGAGCAACCAGCGGATGGCCAAGCTTTGCTGACGGGCACGATTGACTTGCATCGGAACCTGGTAGCTGGCACCACCGACTCGCTTGCTGCGAACTTCGATGTACGGCTTGATGTTTTCCAGTGCGGCTTCAAAGACTTCGATCGGCTCGTCGCCTTCGGTCTCGCCACGTCGAGCGATTTCCGCCAACGCATCGTAGAAGACTTTCTGGGCGACGGTCTTCTTTCCGTCCAGCATCAAGCAATTGATGAACTTGCCGGCCAGCATCGAATTGTGGCGTGGGTCGCCCTTGAGCTGTTTCTTACTTGCGGTGATCCGTCCCATTTCAAACTTTCAATTGTCGAGTGATGTTCGTTCTGAATAATGCGTGTTTCTAACGGCCGAGCCGGCGGTGCTATTTCTTGGCACCGTAACGGCTGCGAGATCGTTTACGGCCTTCGACGCCCAACGCGTCACGGCTGCCGCGGACGACCTGGTAGCGAACACCGGGCAAGTCACGGATCCGGCCACCGCGGACGAGCACGATCGAGTGCTCCTGCAGGTTGTGACCTTCGCCGGGAATGTAAACGGTGACTTCTTTGCCGTTGCTCAACTTGACCCGCGAAATCTTTCGAAGTGCCGAGTTCGGCTTCTTGGGGGTCATCGTACGGACCTGCAGACAAACACCCTGTTTCTGCGGGCATTTCTCCAGTACGGGAGACTTACTTTGGCGTTTTTTCAGTTTGCGTCGCTTGCGGACGAGTTGATTGATGGTGGGCATAGAGTCGTCGTTCTGGCGTTTATCCGTTGTTTGCCGTATTTGGAAGCGTGCAAGTATCGTGCCCTACCGGTTGGTGTCAAGGGCTGATCAGCAGTAAGATTTGGCGATGCCCATTTTGACCATCGAATCGACCTGTGACGAGACCGCTGCGGCGGTGATTTGCGACGACGGCAGCGTGCTCGGCGAGTGCGTCGCCACCCAGGAAACCCTGCACGAACAGTTCGGCGGGGTGGTCCCGGAAGTCGCCGCGCGGGCCCACGTCGAGCGGATTTTACCAGTGATCGACACCGCGCTGCGGAAGGCAGAGCTGCAAGGCGCCGATTTGGACGCGATCGCCGTCGCCGACCGACCCGGATTGGCCGGATCGCTGTTGGTCGGGGTCGTCGCCGCCAAAACGCTGGCGGTGGCCTGGAAAAAGCCGTTGGTGGCGATCAACCACCTGCACGCCCATTTGTACGCCTGCCAGATGGCGTCCGACGTTTCCGTCTATCCCTGTATCGGACTGGTCGTCAGCGGCGGACACACCAGTCTGTATCACTGCACCAGCCCGCTGGACCTGGAATACCTCGGCGGGACGATCGACGATGCCGCCGGGGAGGCGTTCGACAAGGTCGGTGCAATGCTCAATCTCGGCTTTCCCGGCGGGCCTGCCGTCTCACGTTTGGCCGCCCAAGGGGATCCGAAAGCACACGCCTACCCGCGTTCGATGCTCAAAGAACCCGGGTACCGCTTCAGTTTCAGTGGCCTAAAAACCGCGGTCCGCTACAGCATCGCCCCGCCCGGCGTGAAAGATTTTTCGGACATCAACCTGAGCGATCAAGCCAAAGCTGATATCTGTGCCTCGTTTCAGGCCGCCGTCGTTGACGTGCTGGTCGCCAAATCGGTCCGCGCGGTCAAAGCGTACGAGGCCGGGTTCTTGATCGTCGGCGGCGGGGTCGCGGCGAATCCGGTGTTGCGCACGGGAATGCAAACGGCCGCTGAACAAAACGGTTTCCAGTTGGTGATCGCCCCCATGAACCTGTGCACCGACAACGCCGTGATGGGAGCGATCGCGCTGGAAAAAATGCGTCGCGGCCAGTTCGCACCCCTCGATCTCGACATCACCGCCGGCCTCCAACGCGGCTTCTAGTGGGGTAAGCTTCCAGCTTGCCACCCACTAAAAGCTTCAGCTTGCCGACGTGGAGTACGCTTCCAGCTTGCCACCTACTTCACGCAACGATAAACAAACGCCGGAGGCAGATTCCGCCAAACCGTGTGGCTGCGTCCGACCTCGGCAAAGCTGGTCTTCAACCGCCGAGAAAAGCGCCGACCGGCGGGCAGCACGACGCCCTGCCAGTAGGCAAACGTCGCGAAGCGGCCGCCCTTGCACATCCGGTCGACCATGGCCTCCATGATTTCCGCTTGCAGCGAGTCGGGGAACGACGCCCACGGCAATCCGCAGATCACCGCGTCGATCTCACCCATTCCCTCGGCGTCACAGATCGCTGCCAGATTGGTCGCGCTGTCTTCGATCACCTTCGCCGCCGGGCATCGCGCCCGTGTCATCGCAGCCAATTCATCGCTGCGTTCGATCGCAAAAAACTTAGCGTCCGGATGCAGTCGCTCGACGATCGCTTCGGTAAACACACCCGTGCCGGGGCCGAATTCGACGACGTTGCGGATCGACGGCCAGTCAAACCAATCCACCATCGCCGAAACCAGGCCCGGGCTGCTCGGCGCAATCGCTCCAACCTTGGTGGGATGCTTGGCGAATTCCTTCAAGAACGTGATTGATTCTCGCAAGCGTGCGTTTCTCTGTTGGGAGGTCGTGCAGTTTTAAAAGCAACCCTCCTGGCAGGAGGGTCGAGCGAAGTGAGGGGAGGTCGAACGGTGAAACGCGAGTTTTTCTTCACCTGCCAGAGTCGTGTCCCAAGCAGCAAAGAGAACCCTCTCCTCGCGACGCTCCCATAGGGAGAGTGACGAAAACTCTTTGAAATCAACCGCTTAGAAACGGCACGACCTCTTGGTTTGGGGGAACTAGATCGAATCATCCCCCATCACCCAACGAGCGTAAACCCGTCACCCCAAACACCACCCCTCTGCCCCCATCGTCCTGCCCCCATCGTCCTGCCCCCATCGTTCTGCCGCCCCATCATTCTGCCGCCCCATCATTCTGCCTTCTCCCCAGTCCTCCCTTCCCCCCTCCTGACTCCTCCCTCCTGCCCATTTTCCTGACGCCCCTCTTTCTGCCATCCCCCCGCCCCAACCAGCATTTGCGGTTGAACGCCGCCCGACCGAGAGTCAAGCTACAACCCGCCGCCCGCCCATCTTCCTTCGTTCACCTCACCCTATTCGTGCCGAAGCGTCCTGAATTGAGCCGTCCGCCCGTCGTGCGACCGATCGCATCGGATCAGGACGTGGCCGATCTCTTCCAGGCGTTGGCTGGTTTGCCGGGGCGCGTCTGGTTGGATTCGGCGACCGTGCAAACGTCCGTCGACGAGGTGGTGCGGCGGCTGTCCCGGTACTCGTTCTTGTCCGCGGACCCGGTCAAGCGGCTCAGTGTGTTCCCGGACCAGCCGAACCCTTGGCCCGAGTTGTCGCGTTGGGTTAACGCCTTGCCCGACGCCTTCGACGCGTCGTTGCCCCCATTTCAAGGCGGGTTGATGGGAGTGATCGGTTACGAAGCAGCCCGCTGGTTGGAGCCGGAAGCGTTGGCGGAGTGCCATCTACATCAAGACAACGACTTGCCGACGCCGGCGATGTCGTTCGGCGTGTTTGATTGGACCATCGCGATCGACCATTTTGAGAATCGGTCCTGGTTGATCTGCCAAGGCTTCACGGCGGAAGATTTGGACCTTGGTGGCGAGTCGTCTCAGGCGTCGGCCGCATCACGTCGGTTGCGATGCGCGGGCGAACGCGCCGACCAGATCTGCGATTTGATTTCCGGTGTGAAGCCCCAAGGAGATCACACGCCTCATCAACTTCACCGTGTCGATTCGCCGCCAGACGCCCCTGGCGACGTGACCAGCAATTTCACCGGTGAAGGGTTTCGCGCGTCGGTCGCTGACATCGTGGAACGGATTCGCGGCGGCGATTCATTTCAAGTCAACTTGGCCCAGCGACTGACGACGGCTTCGTCGCTCGACCCGGCGGCGTTGTACCTGCGGCTCCGCAGCGCCAATCCGGCCCCGTTCGCCGGGTACTACGACGGAGGCGACTTTCAGGTGCTCAGCTCGTCGCCGGAAGGGTTTTTGCAACTTCGCGATCGTCACGTCGAAACACGTCCGATCAAGGGGACGGTTCCCCGCACGGGCGACGAGGCCGCCGATGCGGACTTGGCCGCGACGTTGCTCGCCAGCGAAAAAGACCGCGCCGAAAACGTCATGATTGTCGATCTGATGCGGAACGATCTGTCACGCGTCTGTCGGGACGAAAGCGTCGTCGTCAGTCGGCTCTGTGAGATCGAGCGGTATCAATTTGTGCAACACCTCGTCTCGGTCGTCGAAGGCGACTTGGTGGACGGCGTCGACGCGGTGGATGTCGTCATGGCCTGCTTTCCCGGCGGCAGCGTGACCGGGGCGCCGAAGATCGAAGCGATGAAAACGATTGCGGAACTGGAACCCCATCCGCGTGGTCCGTACTGTGGATCGATGGGCTATTTCAGCTGTGGGGGCGACGCGGATTTCAACATCCTGATCCGCACGATCACGGCAACGGCCGGCCGGTTGCAGATCCCGGTGGGCGGAGGCATCACGGCGCGTAGCAATCCGGAGGCCGAGGAGGCGGAGACCTGGGCCAAGGCGACGGGAATGTTGAACGCCTTGCCCACAGAATCGCCGCAAATCGAGTTCACCCGCTGACGGCAAGTCGCATACCGCTGCTCCGTGGGACGTCGAATCTTTCTCTGCAGGGATTTGGCAGCCCATTTCGATTCTCTCCCTCTGGGAGAGACGGCGTTTGCGCAGCAAGCAAACGCCAGAGAGGGCCGGCGCCGCGAAAGTCTAATCGCCTTACGGTTCGATCAAATCCGTCACTGATAAAATCGACGTCCCTACCGTGCCAGAAACGATCGACGAGATCCTTGCGATCGCCGAAGGCAAGAGCACGCTGAATCCAAAAACCGAACGCGAGGGGCTGGTCTGGGGACACGGTTCAGGCGACGATCGAATTTCGTTCAAAACGATTTCCAACCGATTCCTCGCCAAAGGCGGCGATTAGGTACAGTCCCAGAATCAGAGATTTGGCGCAGGGACACGGCATCACTTATTGAAAGCCGATTTTGATGCCATGTCCCAAACCAACACTCGCATCGGTCTCCAGCACCGAAAACATTTGGCGACACCCACAACTGCTGGCGGTTGGTCCAACCGAAGCGCTGAAAGCGGGCGTTTCAATCTGCGTCCGGCATTAGACAGAGTGCGATCGCACCGAACAGAGAAAACGCGATTTCTTCGCGCAGTCGGTTGCATCGACCGCCGCGCCGGAGGAGCCGGGGTAAGTCGCATCGGTCGCGAAACCGAAGCATGGAAACAGGGCCGAAGGCGAGTACCGCTGAAACGTTCGAATGATGCCGCGCATCCCGACCGGATAGAGACGATGCACCGTTCGGGCGTTCAGAAACTCGATTCGGACGATTGATGACGCTGCGCGGGGCTATCCGAAATACGGTCGTTTTATGCTCGGTTCAAAAATCTGGCACGTCCCACGGGTTGATGTCACGAAAGCAGACTGCCCAAAGCCCAAGAACACGATGAAGTTGATTTCATGGACTTCAAAGTACTCGCGGATTTTATCGGTCCCCGATCCATCGGGTTCGGAGTATTTCAACTCGACTCTGACTTCATCCCCGACCATTTTGATCTCGCATTCATCGGCGGCCAACTACACGCGGTTTCATCGACCGGAGCGTTTCGCCAGCACGCACCGGTGGCCCACGCCGGAGCGCGCCCAGCGCATCGTGTCACACGTTTTTCGCTGAAATCCCAGTGGGTTGGCGCGGACGCCGGAAGTTTGACCAAAAGCAGCGGTCACAGTTGTGGCCGACAGGTTGGTCCTCTGCGACGCAAAATACAAACGAAAACGCCCGCGACGGCTTCCACTTCGCGGACGAAGCGAGATGCGTCGTTTTCTAGGAACGATGCGACGACGTGGAACACGGCGTCGCAGAAGCCTCCGACGTTCAGGATGTCCTGGCGGTCGGGGGCTTAGTTCTTGTTGTAGATCACTGGCATCTGGCCTTTCCATTTCTCCCAGGCGTCATGGTTCGTGATCAGGTCGGCCATGAAATGTGCGACATTGATGCGACTGGTTCGCCCTGGATTGAAAATCGCACTTCTGGTCGGCGACGGATGTAACTCGTAGGCGCTCACGTTATCTTCGTCGAACAGACTGTCTGGGCGAACGGCCACCCACTGGATCTCGGTGTCGTTTTGACCGACCTCCGTTCGCAGGTAGTCCGCGGCTTCCTCATTGTCCCGATGAGGCGGCACAAGCAGACGAAGTAGCCCGATCACGCAGCTCTGAGCGCGCGAAATCGGCTCCTTTAGATTTCGGTTGCTGTTTCCAGCCGTGTTCATCAGTACGAACTTGGTTGGCTTGTCCGAGCCCCTGGCCTTAATCGCCTGGCAAAATCGCTTAGCACCATCGGTCACGAGTCGGCGCGGCTGGCCAAAGATGCCCTTGAGGGTCAGGTTGTGCCCCAAGCAAGATGCCACCGCCTCACATCCGGTCACCTGCTCCGCCATCTCGATATCGCTGAGATCCAGTACGCTCGCACGGATGATGGATAGACCCTCGTGCTGCCGAAGGGAGTCAGGAAGGCTATCGCATGAACGCACGATCGCTTTGACCTTCAGGCCGCGGTCAAGCAATTGCTGCACGAGCAGCCGCCCCGTCGCTCCAGTTGCACCAAGCACGAGAACGGTCATCGTCCCATTCATTTCGTTTTTCCCGAGTTCAGAATTGGTTGGTCGCACGCTGCTACGCAAGCCCAAGCGTAAGGAGCACGCACGCCAAGATGCACGCCGCGGTGCGGAGATGATTACCGCTGCCGACAGAGTTGTTCGTTGTCAAGAAGTACTCGCGACATTGCGAATCTAACTCTGTTGGCAGCTCGTTTCCCGTCTCCTGGGCGGTGCCCCGTTTTGCCCCTTCAAGTCAACTCCTGCGTTTTCACCACAACCGGCCCGGTCACCCGTGTACCTCGCCGAGAAAATCCGCAATGGAAGACTCAAGCGTTTTGTTTGACGCGTGATCGAAGCACCTCCACGACATCCGACGGCTCTGCGCGCAAGGTGTAGTCCGCATTGACGAAGGCGCTGGCGATGGATCCATCGACGTCGACAACGAAAGTCGCGGCAAGCGGCAGGTCGAATTGCCCTTGGCCATTGTAATCTTCAACATTGATCCCGATACCCTCATAGATGGGGCGTAACCGCTCCGGCAGCGTGAAGACGAGCCCGATTTTTCGTGTGTAGTCTGAGTTGGCGTCCGTGAGAACTTCAAACTCCAACTCGTTCTTCTCGGAGGTCGACAGAGATGCATCAGGGAGTTCGGGCGTGATGGCGACCAAGGTCGCTCCTGCAGCCTTGATCTCAGGGAGAACCGCCTGGTAGGCCCGCAATTCCAGGTTGCAGTAAGGGCACCATCCACCGCGGTAGAACGTCACGACGACAGGCCCCTTTTCTCTCAGAGCGGCGAGGCTTCTCTTCTCGCCGAGATGGTTGGGCAGGGTGAAGTCTTCGAAAATGTCTCCGGCCTTAGGGGCCAACGCGACGATACCGGACTCGCTCAGTTTCTCCGTCTCATCTCGCATGACGGCAGCGATTTCCTCGGGGAGATTGGCGATGATTTGTGATTTGAGTGTGGACAGCTGTTCTTGAAGCGACATTGGACTCTCTTCGTAGTGGTAGGGAAAATCTTTCGTGACATCGAAGCCGGTAATTCGGCTTCGATTGTGTTCATTGGATCGGCCAGCTCTTCGCCGCTCGTCTCTAGCCACAAGCCGGACATTTCAAACGAGAGCTTCGCCGATTTGTCTTCCATCGACCTGGCTTCATCATTCGCTCGCCTGCGAGGATAAAAGGTCAATTAACAAATCGCTGCCTATTTGACGCGTTCTTCCAGGCCGGGATCGCCCGCCGGACGTGGCCCCAGCGGCCAGTGCAGCTTGCGTTCAGACTCCTCGATCGCGTAGTCGTTGATGCTGGCCTCGCGGCGTCGCATCAACCCGTCGTCATCGAACTCCCAGTTCTCATTTCCATAGGCACGAAACCAGTTGCCGTCGGCATCGTGGTACTCATACTGGAAACGCACGGCGATGCGGTTGTCGGTATAGGCCCACAACTGTTTTGCCAGACGATACTCCAGTTCTTTCTTCCACTTGTCGGACAGGAACTCGACAATCTGATTGCGACCTTTCACGAACGTGTCGCGGTTTCTCCACTCACTGTTGATCGAGTAAGCCAGCGAGACTTTCGCCGGGTCGCGTGAGTTCCAGCCGTCCTCGGCTGCTTGCACTTTCAGGATCGCCGTTTCACGAGTGAACGGCGGCTTGATGTCTGTGGGTTGTGGCATGATTTGCTCCTTGAGCATGAGTGGTTGTGCTGAGTTGTGGTTGAATCGGTAAATCTGACCGCGCGGCGTCTTGAAGGCCGCGCCGAATGACGACGACCTTCAATCCGTGTCGGCCGTGGGCTGCTTACCTGCTGGACGCTTCGACAAACGCCGTACGCAAGCCTGCGACAGCTTCCTGGGTCGTAACGACAGCGCTGGCGATGTAGTGGTAGTTCGCCAATGCGACTTTGTGAGAATCCCCCGCAGGTGTTTTGGCACCGGCGGTCGCATCCTGCACGACGGTGACCTCAAAGCCCTGCTCGATCAATTCACGCATGTGAGACTCGGTGCAAAGGTTTGCCGACATGCCAGCCAGGATGATTTTCTCAATGCCGCGTTTTCGAAGTTGCAAGACCAGGTCGTTGGATTCCGGCCCATAGACCTTGTGCGGGCTTGTAACAACCACGTTGTCTCCCTCGATGAAAGGCTTGTATTGCTCAAGCCAGTCAGCACCGGATCCGTGAAAGTGGTCGCAACTCAGCGCGTCTTTTCGGTCGAACATCTTGATGCTATGCATGAGCGACTCTAGTGCACCCTCGAACTTCCACTGGTGGTCGTGTGGGTAGTAATAGTGCGGGGAAACGAAGACCGGCACGTTCAAATCGCGGGCGGTCTCGAACAGTGCGTGAATGTTGTCGACTGTTCCGTTTTCAGTAACGCTCTCACCGACGACGCCCCAGGCTACTCCTTCGGGACTAAGGAAATCGTTTTGCGGGTCGGTGATGACAATGGCCGTGCGACCAGCCTCAAGTACCATGCCAGGCCTGGGAAGACCCAGGTCCACCGATGTAACGAGTTTGAGTTTGGTATCGAGATTCCGTGCGATCGGTACAGGCGTCACGCGATTGGCAACGTCGTTGCTGGCGGCCGATGGCGATCCGCCATGGAAAGAGTACATGCCGACGGCAGCAAGCATGACGGCGAGGCTAAGCACAAGGGGGACGTTTCGTTTTGTCGTTGACATTTTTCTGTCCTTCAAAGAATGGTGGGTGTTGTATCTGGGTTCTTTCAATTTCGATCAGGGTTTGGCGACAGGAGTGCTGTTCCCGTGGCCGCTCAAGCTGATGAGTTGCAGGTTCTTCGGTGTCATGCCTAGTTTGGCCTGCACACCGTTGAGCAAATCCTTTGCTTTGCCCGTTGCTTGTTTGGGATCGATGGTCTGGATTCTGGACATCGTTTCAACTCGACTTCTGGAGGTGGTTGGGTTGGTCAGCGTCGTTCGCTGATCGTGACTTCCATCTAACGCATGCTCCGTGCCAATCTTGTCGAGACTGACTTAAGTTGTTTTCATGGAAGCACTTGAGGAAATTTCATCGGAGCTGCACGGCGGAACGGCATTTCGTAAAAGAACGACTTTTCGTTTCGGTAAAAACGAAATCTCGTTGATCTGGTCTCGTGCACGATCAACGATGTGTGGATCCTTGCCGCGCCCCACCGAGACTTGGAAGGCGAAAGCGAAGCGGGACGATTCTGCAGCGATCTCGATTACCGTCTGAACGTCTTCCCAATCGAGTTGCCTCCGCTATCGATCAATTGCGTTTGGGTTGGTCCCACCGAGCCGGGACCCTTTGACGCGGAAGGTCGACGAGCCGGAGCGAATTCGTTGCCTGGCTACGGCGTGGAGGTGACGCACACCTCAGCACCCCAATCGATCCCGCCAGCAGAAGACATTGCCCGCGACACTCAATCGCGAGTCACCCGACCTCTTTCGAGTCCAGAACGAAATTCAATTCCGCATGAAATTGGTGCGAAGGGAGATCGGCCGTAAGCGAAGAACCATCTCGCTTCCAACATGGTCTGCCGGCGGCGATGCATCGGGGGCAATCGCATCGTGAGCTACTTCATCAAGAAAGGGACACGCGTCACGGTCCGCCGCCCAAACGCCAAGCCGACCGAATGGTTCAGCTACCAAACGCAGAAAGACCTTCGACTTGGTGAGCCATTGAGCATCGAAAGGGGCAGCTACCTGTTCGAGTATCAGAACTGGCGAATTCGAGTCCGGAAAAACCAAGTCGAGCTAGCGGCCAATCGAAAGTCCGCATGACGAAGTCCCAGGTCAACTCGTTGATACCCGGAATGTTGCGGTCAAAACAGCCGGTCCACGATCACAAAGATTGGAATCGGTGCACAAACGCCAGCAATAGTCAATCGAACAGGAGACGGACGAAGCGATTGGATCCACCGATTGTAACACCAAGCTAAAACGGATGCGCAAATCCCAAGAACACACATTCCGAAAACGACCAAAGCGAAATCGGTCAGTTGATGGTCCCCATAAAACACACCCGTGGGTTCAATACGCGTCAAATTCCAAGCCGCAAGAATCGCGCCCGTTGCATAAACGATGCAAAACATCGCAGTTGTGAACGCCATCGCTATACGAGCCAATGAAAGCGGAGTTGAAGGTTGTGTCGGCGATACCGCTTCAACGGTCGGTTGGTAAGGATTCCGATCAACGGGCATGACGTGCTATCGGTTCACTTCAGTCGGACAACGGTAGAAATCACGCGGCGGCGGCGAACGACGTGAACTCAAAAACAAACACGACTCCGCCGCTCACGTGCATTTCCTGGTTCTCCGTATCGTTGAATAGCGAATGGTCCGTGAATTGTCAGATTCATGAACGGCAGAACCTGATTGCAACCGCAAAGAACACACCAAGTGCGATAGAACCTGGCAGGACGACGAATAGGAAACTGGCAGCGTTATCCATCCCACTCGCGATGCCGGCCGAAACTGAATCTCCGGAGTCCGCTCGGCAGAAAATCATCGTTAACGGGATGACGGAAAGGAATGCCCACACAAACATGATGACTAGAAAATGAGGGCGATTATCAGATGCCGTGGTCCATAGAGCGAGGCCAACCACGCTACCAAACACCGCCCCAGCAATGGCCGCAGCTTGAACTTCTGCAAGTGAGGGATGACCTCGGCTAACGAGCCACAGTGGGAAGCCCACCGCACCAAGACCGCAACCAATCAGTGTCAGTTTCAATGCCAGGAATCGAGACAACCGAGATTTTGCATTCACCGGGGCAACGTCCTTGATACTGACACGTGTGCTGTGATCTGATTCTTCCACGCCTATCGTTCGTTTGCGTCCTTCACTGGACATAATTACCTGTTACCGAATCCACCAATCGGAGAACGAAATGCGTAACGGGGCGGCGAGGTTACGCGTTGAATTCAGATTCGACCGGATTCGCCGCTCCGGTTCACGCAATTGTTCGTCATACGCGTTGTAGCGAGGCAGCCCATCATTTCGATGCTTTCTTCGCTCGCTCGATCGAACGGCGACTTGATTCAAGGTGACGTCTTGCGCTGCGTAACTCCCTGAAAATGTGCGCTCCGTCCGATTCACTCGTGTCTTCCAAGGCTGCTTCAAGTCGCTGCACCAGCACAATCGCCGTGTCTGGCTGATCCGTTCTTAGTGAGTCAATCATACGGCGCTGAGAGTGCAATACGGGAACCACAACATCAGTCTCGGACAAGTTCTTCTGCAGCAGTTGCAGATGACTCGGTTGATACTTCACCGCCAAGTCTGCTGCTTTTTCCTTGTCGATGAAACAAAGAATCTGAACGCGTGACGTTTCCAGATGTGCTTTCCAGCTTTCTGGATGGACGTTTTCAGGAACGGGGGCTTCGAGTGCTTTCTCAACAATTGCGAGTGCCCCCTCGATCTTTGAATCAAGAGCCAGTCTGCCTTGTTCCTTCAGCGATTGCGAAATTGCGAGAAACGTCGGTGTGGTGTAGGGATCGACAGGATTCGCTGCCGGTTCGGCTCCCTTGATTCGAGTGGGGATCTTCAACACAAGCAGCTGTTTTCCACTTGACCACATTTGAATCTGAAGCTCATCGACTTCAGATTCATCGGTCAATTCAAAATAGCTTGATGCTTTGGCGGATCCTTTCGGATAGATTGGCGACCCTTTTGCTGCAAACTTGCGAAGGCGTTTTCCATCAGCGTGAGGTTCAACAAAAATCCTTGCCCCTTCAACGGACTCAATGGTGTATTGAAATTGCACCGACATACGTTGACCATCTTTTAGGCGATGGAATTCCTTTTCCGCTAATTCCCTATCAAAAGAAGGACGAAGCTCAACGACTTCAATCCGGTCGCCAACAGAATTATGTACTCCGAGGATTGCCTGTTCCCGGTCTGCGGCGCACGTACAGACCGTCACAAGAATCAAAATGCCAAAGCTACAATGCCGTAAGATATGTGTCATTGGGTTTCCAATTGGTACTGAACACGCATTGGAATTCTGATGTCAACAACCGTCACGCTGGGTCGCGGTTCAATACTCTCGCCGTTGACAAACCATAGATTGTACGGCGCGAGCGCCGGAGATTTACTCCATCCAGTGTATTCCATTGAGCAGGTCGAATGGGCCGTGAGATCCGTTTTAAAACGAAGCGAAATCTCTGGCATGCCTCGTTGGTCGAAACATGGTCATCAAATTGATGGCCATGTTTGTGCAGTACTGTTTCTTCCTTGTTTCAGACGCATTTCGGTCAAAAAGGGGGTGGTGGTGGCGATGATCCTTCCCGCACATGCCAGCGAGAGGTGTTCGAGGCGCAACCCGCGATGGGCGGCCCCGCCCCCTCGGAAGGACCCGCTTGGTGCTTGGTGGGAATGGCCGGCATTGCTTGGGATTCGCCGCGTTTTCCGCGGCGTGGGGCGTTGTTGACGGGGGCCAGATTCGGCCGATGATGCCCGCGGAAACACGCCGCGCGGCGTATCAAGAAACGCCACCCGGAAGGGATTGCAGCCCGACCGGTCGACTTGCTCGCACTTAGTGGAGTGCAAACCGTGAACGATGATACCCGAAAGCGTCTTTTGAAGCGCCGCTACCGATTCTTTTCTGACCCGTCCCACGCGTGACTACGCGTCCCGATGGCCGACATTGTGGCGCTTAGGCTTGAAGACTCGATCACCCAATTCAGTTACACGCGTGACTCGATTGTGTACCTGCAAGAGGACAACGACGCGACGTTGTTTCGTATCGCCTACCAAAAAACGCGACGGGGGAGTTCCCCACAATCACCGAAGCGCCCCCGGCAAACAACGCGTCACGGATCCGCGGCTATGCCGCATGGAATCGGCGCAACGTTCTATTGAACGTCGAACTACGCAAACAACGCGACAAGCAAACCGATGCGCTGCCGGTGTTCGAAACGCGTTTGGCCAAAATTCAATAGGGATCCGGCCGCTATGAAACGCCGATCACGTCAACGCGTATCGCATGCGATACCCTGCCGGCATTGCTGCGCGACTACTTCGCGGACCGTTGCGATTGCGAGGAATTCGCGATCGTCACGTTAGACACGAAACACCGACCGACCGGATTGGTACGCGTCACGCGTGGCACTCTTGACGCGTCGTTGGTGCACCCGCGGGAAGTGTTCCGCGCTGCCATCGCTGCGAGCGCTTCGGCCATCATCCTGGTTCACAATCACCCCTCCGGCGATACCACGCCCAGCCGGGAAGATCGGGCCGTGACGGACCGTTTGACCGAATGCGGCAAAATGTTGGGTATCAACGTTCTCGATCACATTGTGATCGGTGGCGCAAACGCAACCAGCATTCGGGAGGCGGCCTAATGTTGTTACGCACCAATGCCAAGCTTGAAAAGCTAGCCGGTTTGCCCTACCTGTCGGCCGGGCTCACACTCGCGCCGCACAATCTGTCCGGGCACAACGTTTGCGCCGGCGCGTCGAATGGTTGCGCCGCGTCATGCGTCCTCTGGTTTGCCGGGTTGCGCGTCTCGTCGACGTCGCGTCATGCGGCGCTGCGCGACACGCAATGGTTGCGCGTGCCGAGACCGCCGACCGAACCCCTTCATTCTGCCAGCCTGCTCGGCCAGCAGCCGGCATTTCAGCCGCGACGCAATCCGACGTTCACCCCAACTCGGCGCGACGGTGAAGATCGCCTCATCGATCGCATTGCCAACCCACTCGAGTCGGGAGACGTCCTTCCGATCACCAGGTTTACGACGTCGTTTCGATCCGTTGAGAGCGATCATTTGGTCAATCGAGCCCGGTGACGAGTGGGGACCCTATTGGAGACCGATTCAAGCCGCCCGATCTCATCATTGATCCACTGCAGAAACTTCCGGCAATCCTCCAGCGACTCCATTCGATGACTACGGTGTAAGCGCCCAGGAGCACC
>NZ_JANZKV010000211.1:0-1932 GCF_025060895.1 Stieleria sedimenti
AGGCCTCGGGCAGCGTCGGAATGCCCGGCCGCTTACGCGTCGCGGCTCACAAAATCGACAGCCCGCTCAATCGATAGTTAGCGGCAGGGCGCGAGCCCTCCGGTCTGCGTGTCACCGGACGGCTGGCGGGCTGTCGATTTAGTCGGGATCTGCTGAGTCAATGGTGAGCCGCTGGACGTAAGGCCTCGGGCAGCGTCGCAGTGCCCGGCCGCTTACGCGTCGCGGCTCACAAAATCGACAGCCCGCTTGCGCCGTTCCGCTAGCACGGTGCGTTCGCGACTCGCTCCTCACGACTCCCCGTTGACCTGTCGTAATTGAAGCGTGTCGATGATCTTGTCGTCGGCCAAGGCGTTGGTGATCACGACCAGCCATTCGCCGCGCGTGGCCCAACCTTTCGCTTTCAGCTGAGCCAACGCTTTTTGAATGGTGTGTTCGGGGTCATCGCAGAACTCCATCAGAAAGGGCTCGACGCCCCAGGGCAGCATCAATTGATGGAAGGTTGATGGAATGTCGGTGAACGCGTAGATCGGAACCTCCTGGGCACGCATCGCGCCGAGTACATAGGCCAGGAATCCGCTCCGCGTGAACACGACGACGCCGGAGCGACCGAGTTCTTTGGCCAACACCACTGCCGAACGAAGCATCTTGGCCTTGGGCGTGTGAAGCTGAATGCGTCGGTTGATCTGGCCATCGACCGATGGCTCAATGCTCTCAACGATATTCTTCAGCACTTCGACCGCCTCCAGTGGATAAGCGCCGACGGTCGTTTCACCGGACAGCATGATCGCATCGGCTTGTTCTCGGATGGCATTGGAAACATCTGAGATTTCGGCGCGGGTGGGGATCGGAGACTGAATCATCGACTCCAACAGATGTGTCGCGATGATCACCGGTTTCCCTTGGACTTGGCAGGCGTTGACCAGTTGGGTCTGGACCAGCGGCAATTTGTGGTATTCGATCTCGATGCCCAGGTCACCGCGGGCGACCATCACGCCATCGGATTCTCGAATGATTTCCTCCATGTTTTCCACGCCGGCCTGATCTTCGATTTTGGCGATGATCTTGGCGCAGCTATCGAGTTCATCAAGAAACGTTTGCAGCGTGGCGATGTCGGCAGCTTGGCGTACAAACGAGAGTGCGACGAAGTCCAATCCGGCGGCCACGCCGGCGCGCAGATCCGTTTCGTCTTTGTGGGTCAGGGCGGGCAGATTGATTCGCGTGCCCGGCAAGTTGATGTGTCGACGCGACCCGAGTTTCCCTGGCGTGATCACTTCCAAGACCACCGAACTGTCGGTCTTCTCCATCACCTTGGTTCGCAGCAGCCCGCTGTCGATCAAGACCGTCGCGCCGACTTCGACATCGGCGGGCAAGTCGGGGTAATTGACCGAGACGCGGTGCACGCCATCGTCGCAGAGTTGAAACGGTTGCGTGTGCAATTCTAATCGGTCCCCGGACTTCAATTCGATGGGGGCATCGACCGCTCCGGTGCGAACCTCGGGACCCTTGACGTCCATCATGATGGCGACTTCGCGTCCCACATGATGCGAGGCCTGGCGAATCCGCGCGATGATCTCCCCCACCCATTCCACGCTCCCGTGGGCCATGTTCAGCCGAATGATGTCGACACCGGCCTCGATCAGGGCTTCCAGCTTGTCCAGTGTCTCAGTTGCCGGACCGATCGTCGCGACAATCTTGGTGTGCCGAAAGGGGCGTTGCGTATCAGCCATGGTGAACTCATTCCATGCAAACAGAACGTGCGTCGAGACCGATGACAGTTTGGCGGACGCGTTGTCCGATGCAACACGGATCCGAACGATGGCGAAATCGCGACCATGCATGTCAGTTAGCGTGCACCTAGACCACATTGGAATTCGAGAAATTGCCGGACGCGGAAAAGGGGGCAGGTACGACCGGCACGAGGATCAGCGCTGG
>NZ_JANZKV010000211.1:1951-36481 GCF_025060895.1 Stieleria sedimenti
GGTATTGGGCTTTAGCCACCCTCTGTCGCTGCTCCGCAGCGAGTGGGAACGCCTAAAGGCTGAACACCAACGGTCTTTTCCGCTCGATAAACGCAACCCTAAATGCCAATCGGGACAGAGCAGCAAAAATTCACCGAAGCATCGCGATGACTGTCCAAAACCATCCCTCTGATCGGTTAAACTGATCGGTTCAATGGATGGAGTCCGGTGGAGCGCGTGAGCGTCTGGTTTGGCAGCAATCTTTTCTAGGGTGGTTCGATGACTCGTAGGCTTCGCTCTGTCACGGTGCTCGCAGCGGTTTTATTTTGCGGGGTGGTCGCGTCGGTGCCCTCTGCCCAAGAAACGCCCCCCCAGCAAGACTCCGCCCCGCAGCTTGAACGCTCGGATCGGCCGAGTTTGCGTTCAAAGTCAGATCGCGTAGATGAAAGGTCGATCGAAACCGCGATCCGCCGACTGTCCGACACCAAATTCTCGCGGCGGCAAGTGGCGTATCTGTTCTTGATCGAATGCGGCAAGGACGCGATCGCGAGTTTGGAACATGCCGCCGGCGATGACGATTTCAACGTCGCCGAACGATGCGTCCGCGCGCTGGCGGAAATCACCCGCGACAGTGAATGCACCGAAGCGGCCCTGATGGCTCTTGACCGGCTCGCCGCGGACGACACCAAACGAGTCGCCAAACTGGCTGCATCGGAATCCAAACGGTTGAGGATGACGAAAGAAGAACTCGCCGTGGAAGCTTTGATCGCCGCCGGGGTCCGTGTCCAACGCTCCACCCGCGGAGCGATTTATTCTCTGCAAATCAGTCGCGACGAGGATCTGTTCTGGCTCAAGTTTCTTCCCCGGCTGCGGCGAGTCAACCTGTCCGGCAACGGCATCACCGACGGCGGCCTGAAGCACCTGTTCGATTGCAAACAGCTGACCGACTTGTCCTTCGCCGGAACCGCTGTGACCGACGCCGGGCTGGCACAACTTCAACATCTCCCCGCGCTGACTGGATTGCATCTGCTCGACAACCACTTCTCCGCCGACGGCATCCGACAGCTCAAGGGGGTCAAAGGGTTATCGTCCCTTTCCTGGTTCTCTCCGATCGACATCGAGTCGTTGCGGGCGGTTGGCGAACTTCAACGCCTCACGTCCTTCAGCCTGTCGACAAAGCAGGTGACTGAAGACTTGATCGACGTCATCAGCCGTTTGACGCAGCTGACAAAACTGCACTTGTCCGCGACCGATTTGACGGACGAGCAATGCGAGCATCTGGCCCGAATCAAAACCGCCACCTACCTGTCCCTGATGCGGTCGCCCGAATTGACACTCGCCGGTTGGGAACATCTCGGCCGAATGGACCTGCATTCCTTGTCGACCTATCAATCACCGATCACCGATGCCGGGATGAAATGTCTCGGCGCGGCGAGGGAACTGAAGTACTTGACCATCTCCGATTCGCCTGTCAGTGACGAAGGGCTGTTGCATCTGAAAGAACTCACGAACCTGCGATACATCAATCTTCGCGCGACGAATGTCACCCAGTCCGGCGCCGATCGATTGAAAGAGCTGCTTCCCAATCTCCGCACCTTGAGAATCGATTCGCCGGGATTCACGCCCGCGAAAGCGTACAGCGTCACGACAGCAATCGACAAAAAGAATGTCCACCTGCGCACCGCACTGACCGACGCAACGCTCAAGGAGCTGCGTCAGGAAAAGGACGTCCACACCGTCTTCATGACCCGCATCAACAGCAACGATCAACAGATTCGAATGATCGCCACGCTGCCGATCAAAGGGCTGGTGATTGATTCCGACGTCGTCACCGATCAGGGCCTTGCCGCGTTGAAAGCGCATCCCCACCTGCAATCCTTGACCGTCACGTCCAGCCGACTCACAGACGAATGCAAAGACGCCATCCTTGCCATCCCGTCCCTTTCCAAACTCTGGCTGCAAAAAGCCCAATTGAGCGACGCGGGAGTCCAAGCGTTGATCACGGGGATGTGCGACAAACAGCAACTCAACTCGCTCAACTTCGGTAGCTGCCCCCAGATCACCAACCAGGCGTTCGACGGCATCGCCGAGCTCGAGTCACTCACGCAGCTGACGCTGCGTGACAATCCGCAACTCGATAGTGGAGTGTTTCGGTTCGTTCGCGAACTGCCCGGGCTGACGGAAATTCGTCTCGAAGGCAACGTGGTCGAGGCCGCGGATCTCGAACACCTTGGCACACTCAGACTTGAACGACTGCATCTGAGCAATGCACGAATCGCCGATGGCGTTATGGCTGCTCTCGTCAAGGCCTGTCCCGATCTCAAACAATTGGGGGTGGCCAAATCGAATCTGGATGATGCCGCGATGGCACCGATCGGAAAGCTCAAACAACTCGAATGGTTGTGGCTCTACGGAACGTCCATTAGCGATGACGGACTGGCCGAATTGGATGATCTGAAAAATCTGAAAAACGTTTATGTCAGTGCTGACTCCGTCACCGCACTGGGCCAGCAGCGGTTCCAGAAACAGCATCCCGCCGCCACGCTGCGACGAAACTAGGCCTTGAGTCGGAACGGAAATTTTTCCGCAATTGGCAGTCAACCCGCCCGCACAACTTCTCCACCTCACGGAGCTTTTCTTCGTCAAACCGAGGTCCGTTTCTAGGTGAATTCCAAGCGAATTGCTTCCGATAGCAGACACTAACCCTCTGCTTTCGATGGAGCCCGCTTGTGCCGATCCGCCCAACTAGAAGTCAACCGAATCCCCCCCGAAAGTTCGTCAAACGTCGGCAGCTGCGCGCCGCGGTTGCCGGATTGACCGCCGGACTCGCGCTCGGCGTGGCCGGCGTTGCCGTCGCCGACGGAGCCATCCAGCTGACGGCACCGGCCAACGTGACGGCACCGGCCAACGTGACGGCACCGAAGGACGTGACGCTCGGTGCTGTGGAGTCCGAGGCCGCGCCCGAGGTGTTGCCTGCCGAGAGCGGTTGGACGAAGCGGCCTGCGACCACCGCGGCGGCCGCAGACCAAGAGGCGACCGCCGTCGTTGCCGAAGGCACGGGGGCCCCGCAGGCTTCCAAAACGATTTCCGCGACGCCCGCCTCGGGCCCCCTGGATCGTTTCCGTGGCGGCTTGCCGAGCCTGCCTTCGATGAAACCCGCCGCCCCGTCGATCCCCACGCCGGGCGACGTGGAACTGGACAACGCCAACGCAACTCCACCGGGGCACGCCAGCGGAGCGTCGCCGACCAAGCCGGACGCATCGCAAGACATGGGGTCCGTGCAACCCCGCCGCGCATCGAATGCTGTCGTGGCCGAAGACGGCTGGATCGCCCGTGACGCGATCAATCGTGTTTCGCCGTTGCGAGACCCCGTTGCCCGATCGACCCGGCCGATCGTGGAAGCGACGACGGAGTCGGCACCGACCGACAACCTCACGCCGGCGTTGCCCCCGCGGGATGATTTTTCTAAACGCAGCCGGTCGCAGCCCCAATCGCAGGTCTTGTCACAGCCCCGATCGATGTCTCTGGGAGAAGCGAAATCCTCCGTCGACTCGACTCGCGAGGTTCCGACCGGTGAACTGCCCTTGCTGCCACCCCCGGACGCGAGTACGTCGGCCGACACCGACAACAGTGACACCGACAACAGTGACACCGGCAACAGTGAGCGGCCGGCTGCCAAGGCGGACGCATCCCCCGCGTCACTGAACGAGCCCTCGGGGCAACCTGCCGACGACGCCCAACCGCTGCCCAAACGAAAACCGCTGACCAACCTCGTCGAAAGCACCTCGACTGCGGTGAAGAAAGAGACAACGCAGAAGGAAGCGGCGAAACCGACCCGGCAGAGCGTCGACCGGGAACCCCAAGCCGAGGCCGCTGCCTCGGCATCGATTGGCGACTTGCAGGGCGACGAATCGCCGGTCCTCGACTACACCGGTCGCCCCGCCGCCGAAGTCACTCCGACGCCGTCGGTCGCGAACATGCGACGCGGCATCGAACGGATCCTGACCTACTTTTACCAGCGTCCAGAGATCGCCACCGGACGCAGTAACTGGGGCATGATGCACGCAATGATGGTTTTCGGTGCGGACACCAAGTTGGCCGTCGGGCGTCAACACTACAGCACGATCGCCTGGATCGCCGGCAACAACAATTGTCGTGGGCAACGTCTGCTGACCCACGACGCCGACGGAATCCAAGCCAAAAGCGGCGTCGGGTTGCAAGGCCACCAAGGTCAGTTCCTGGCCGTCTTGGGCATGTGCAATGTTCCCGCGGACTATCCCTTGTACGCCGGCAAGGTGAAGTACGATGTCACGGCATTGATCGACACCGAGAAGCGGGCCTGCAAGGCGGGTGAAGAATTGACGTTCACGCTGATCGGACTGTCGCACTATCTCGACACCGACAGCAGGTGGGTTGCCGCCGATGGAACCCGCTGGGATTTCGAACGGCTGATCGAAGAAGAGCTGAAACAGCCGATCGTCGGCAGCGCCTGCGGCGGGACGCATCGTCTGATGGGCTACACACACGCCCTACGCAAACGACGCGCCGAAGGCAAACCGATCACGGGCCAGTGGAAACGCGCCGAGATCTTTACCGAGGACTTCGTCAACTATGCGTATTCCCTCCAGAACCGCGACGGTTCGATGAGTACCAATTGGTTCGACGGCCGAGCCGACAACGGCAACGTCGATCGCAAGATCCAAACGACAGGACACATCGTTGAATGGTTGTTGACCGTCACGCCGGACGATCAATTGCAAGACCGCCGCCTGGTCGCCGCCGTGGCGTTTCTCCTCCGCTCGATGGGCTCCGACTTGGATCATGATTGGAGCATCGGTCCCAAAGGCCACGCGTTGCGTTCCTTGGCGATGTACCACCAACGCGTCTTCCGCGCCGGCACACCCTGGATCCCCGAGTCGCTCGCCGATTCGACGCAATCACAACGTCGCCGATAGCAGATGGGCCGGCAGGGTGGGAAACGCCTTCAGCCGGCCGATAGGGTGTCGACCGGCCCAAAGTCTTGTTGCACGATCAAAACGCGATCGCCTCGGTTCATCCGATTTCGTGTATTCTTTGCAGTAGTGTTTCGACGCCGCCGCGCTGAATTAATTTTTCACGGAATCAACGATGCAACGTCTCACGCTCGCCGGCTGCTTCCTCGTCATCTCCATCGTGTCGGCGGGTTCGCCTGCCGCCCCGCCCTCGGTATCAGAACTCGCACGGCATGCGCTGACGCACGCGGGCGACGCCCGACGCGGCAAGCAGCTCTTTGACGACGAACGCGTCACCCGTTGCCTGGCCTGTCATCAGGTCGGCCCGTCGGGCGGCAAGGTCGGACCGGATCTGTCCAAGATCGGGGGCAAGTTTGATCGCATCCACCTGATCGAATCCCTGCTGGAACCGTCACGGCAGATCGTCCAGGGCTATCAGACCCGTGTCGTGTTGACGTCCTCCGGGGACGTTCGGTCGGGTGTCATCACGCAGGAAAATAAACAGTTTCTGTTGTTGCATGATTCCGCGGGCAAACAGTGGCGGATCGCCCGCGGTGACATCGAATCGATCAAACCGAGCGCCACGTCGACGATGCCCGATAACTTGGCCAAAGAGTTAACGAAGCAGCAATTCACGGACCTGATCGCGTACTTGGAAACGCTGCGTACCGGCGTCGGCGATAAATTCGGGTCCGCGACGCGTGGGCCGATTCAAATCCCCACCGGCTACGAGATCCAGACGCTGGTCACCGGACTCTCCGGCGCGACCGCGATGGAAGTGCTTGACGACGGGCGTGTCCTGGTCTGTGAACAAGACGGTCATCTGAGAGTCGTCAAGCATGGCAAGTTGCTGGAACAACCGATGCTCACCCTGGACGTCGAACACCACTGGGAACGCGGCCTGATCGGCGTCACGGTTCACCCGGATTTCCCGGCGACGAATTGGTTGTACGTTTGCTATGTCGTCAATAAACCGTTCACGCATCATCGCGTCAGCCGGTTTCGGGTCCGCGGCGATGTTGCGGACCCCAGCAGCGAGGAAATCTTGCTCCGCGGCGACGACCAGAGTAAGTTCGGCGGCAACGTCCCGGCCGGCCATCAAGGCGGCGCGTTGCACTTCGGCCCCGACCGAAAACTGTATGTCAGCATCGGCGAACAGACGGCAAAGAAACCCGCACAGGACATGAAGGCCTTGCAGGGCAAAATCTTGTGCCTGTTGGAAGACGGGTCCATCCCATTAGACAATCCCTTCGTCGACCAAACCGAAGGCAAGTACCAAGCCATCTGGGCACTCGGTTGCCGCAACCCGTTTACCTTCGCCATCGATCCAGTCACCGGGCGGATGTTGATCAATGACGTCGGCGGTAAGTTTGAAGAAATCAATCCCGGGGTCGCCGGAACCAATTACGGCTGGCCCGACATCGAACACGGACCGATCGATCGACCGGGCTACACCGGCCCGATTCACCATTACCGCGAAGCCTCCATCGCCGGTGGCGACTTCGCCCCCGATACCGCCGGCGCCGAACTCGCCGGCCGCTATGTCTTCGCAGACTTTGTGCACGGCTGGATCCGCAGCATCGACGCCCGGACCGGCGGGCCCGCCGAGACCTTTGCCGGAGGACTGCGTCGTCCGGTGGACCTGCGGTTTTCACCAGACGGGACGCTCTATGTCCTGCTGCGAAACGCCTGGGTCGTCGACGATAAATTTCAACGCGACAGTGGATCGCTGCTACGGATCAGTCGCCGTTAGAGCGACGCGCTGGGGCAAGGTATAGGAAATGGGGTGGTCAAACAATGAAAGACGAAAGCAGCCCCATCCCCCGTCTCCTGCCGTCATTCCGCACGGCCGGGGCTCCATCGAGCAAATCGTTCGCCAGTCATCGGTGCCCCACTTTTTGACCAACCCACTTTTTGACCCATTTCTTTTTTGACCCCTTCATTTTTCCATGTCCCACCTTCGTCTCGCCACCCTCCATGCCGGACTGCGAATCAGCGAGGTGCATGTGGACCAGCCGGTGGTGATCGGGCGACGAGATCCACGCAAAGGCGATCCGCCCCCGGTCGCCTTGCATCAGACGGCAACCGAGACACGGCTGGTCGTCGCCGATGTGCGGCAAAAGGAGATGTCGCGACAATGGATGGAAGTCTCTCCGGTCGAATCGTTTGCCTTTGAACTGAAGAATCTGCACGAGCACTGCCCGGTCGTGATCGTCGGCGATCAAGAGATCCTGCCGGGAGAAGTCCGCCGATTCGAGGACGAAATTCTGGTCGAATTGGGCGGACGATTGACGCTGCAGATCGAAGCGGTTGATGCGTCGGGAATGGGATCGGCCGACTATCGAAGCCTGGAAAGTCTGCCGCTGGTGCCGGGCGGGCAAAGCTACGTGGAGCACACCGCTGCGATCGGGCAATTCGCGCAATCCGAAGGCCAGGAGGTCAACAAGATGCTTCAGCTCGCCTTGCAAGTCGTCCAGGAATCGGTCGGCAGCAACGCGTTCTTTCAAAAGTGTGCCAGCGCGGCGGCCGAGATGGTGGATTTGGATCGAACCGTCGTCTTGCTGCGTGGCGAGACGGCCGAATCCGACAAGTTGCCCGTCGAGTCGGAATTGGAAGGCGGCTGGTTCCAGGTCGCCCACCACACCCGCGGTGAAGGATCACTGGGCGACCCGCGCGGCCGGATCAGTACGACGCTGCTGAAACGTGTCAGCGAGACCTGCTTGACGGTGATCCACCAACCCAAGACGGGATTGATGGGCGGATCGAAGCCCGCCGACGGGAACGTTGCGGACAACGACGCCGATCGCTTGGCGCCGTCACTGCAGAGCGTGCAGTGTGCCGTCGCGTCGCCGATTTTGAATGCCGAACAGCAGGTGATCGGGGTCATCTACGGCGATCGAACGATTTGCGCGAGCGGCTCGCTGGCGACCGGCATCAGCGACATGGAAGCGACGCTGATCGAGATTCTGGCCGGGGCATTGGCCGGCGGCCTGGCTCGTCGAAACCAAGAACGCATTCGCAACTCCTTGGCCGAATTTTTCTCACCCAAGGTGGCCGACCAATTGGTCTCCGACCCACAACTGATGGAAGCGAAAGAGATCAACGTGACGGCGCTGTTCTGTGACATTCGCAAGTTCAGCAGCGTCACAGAGAAACTGGGGCCGCGGAAAGCGATCGAGTGGATCAACGACGTGATGACCGAGCTCAGCCAGTGCGTCATCGATTCCGACGGCGTCTTGGTCAATTACATGGGCGATGAAGTGTTCGCGATGTGGGGCGCCCCCGGCGACCAACGCGACCATGCCGACCGTGCCCTTGAGTGCGCCAAGTCGATGCTGCGGGCGATCGAGAAGCTGCGTTTGCGGTGGAGCAGTGTGCTGCCACAAAAGTTCGGAGCCGGGGTCGGGATCAACACCGGGCCGGCGCTGGTCGGCAACGTCGGCTCGCGGCAAAAGTTCCAGTACGGCCCGTTGGGCAACACCGTCAATCTCAGTTCTCGCTTGCAATCGGCGACCAAACAACTCGGTGTCGCCTGTTTGGCCGGCGAGACAACGGTGCGGTCGGCCGGATGCACCGATCAATGCCGTCGACTGGCCAAACTGTCGGTCGTCGGAATCCAGCACTGCATCAACGTCTACGAAATTCCGCTGCATGTCGACGAAGCCGCCAGGCGACTGAAGGTCGAGTACGAACAGGCGCTCGACGATTTCGAAAACGCGCGATTCGAATCCTCTGCCCGGCGAATCGAAACCTTGATCCAGGACTATCCCCACGATCGACCCTGTCGCGATCTCTTGGGGCGCGTCCGCGTTCAATTCACCCAGCCGTCACGCGACTTTGACGGCGTTTTGTCGCTGACATCAAAATAGTCCGTCGGTTGTCGACACCGCGGCCGGCCTGTCGATGTAAGCCTGCATGCGTCGGCAAGGGGCCACGCAACGCCCCTTGCTCACGCGCCCGGCCGAAATCATTGCGTTGATTTCGGAACATCGATTCGATCGACAGGCCGTCGTGGTGCCGGATCACTGCTCAACGAGTTTCGTATGCGTCGTACACGCCGGCATGTGACACCCGCGCTATCGGTGCCGCCACGGTGTCCGGATGATCGGCGACCGGCTGCATGGGAAATTCCGAATCGTTCTCATTGCCGCGTGACTGTCGTGATCGTCTTCCCTTTTGGACGCGGTCGATTTTTTGATTCAAGCGATAAGCGACGCGCTCGGCGACGCGATTGACCAAGCTGCGATAACTTTCGTCGGAATCATCAATCACGATCGGCGACATTCGTTTCAAGTGAACGACGCACCGGCATTGTTTGTCGACCCCGCCCTTGGGGCCATTGATGTCCCTGAGGCTGATGTTGACGCTGCGGACTCTTGATCCGAATCGTTCCACAGCGTTCCGAATGAGATCGGACACATCTTGTTGGAACGATCGGGACGGTTCGAAATCTCCGAAATGGATGGAAAGCTTCATGGTCATCGCTCTCAAGTCGGTTGCTAACGTGGATTCGCTCCGAACGTGCCGGAGCACTTCCAATCCTATCCCGTCGATCCGCTCGCGTTCTATTCAATCATGCTGCAAGTCCTATAGCATTTTTCGATGCGAGATCAAAACACACCGAGACGCGATCAAGACCTGCCAGCAGAGGAGGGGGCGCAATCTCGATCAGGTCGCCTGGTCTCCAAACAAGACGGATCGGGCGGCATCCGAGATCGCGACAATGGCCGGATGTTTGAGCCTGCGTTCGACGGAAATTGCGTAAAAACGTTCGGTGATTTCCGAAATGCGGCCGATCGGCTCGAGCGAGTATTGATGGCCAACCTCGGCGGCCACCGCGGTGGGCACGACGATCATTCCCTCGCCGGCCTGACCAAAGACCTTCGACAGCGCACTATCCTCGAATTCGTGAACCACCTCGGGGCGAAGGTCCATTTCATCAAACCACTGCTCGAGTGCACGACGCAACGTTGTGTTCTGCGTGGGCAGCAGCATTGGCGCCCCGTTAAGAGAAACGGGGAATTTCTCCTTGTATTTATTAGCTAACGTCGCGGTTCCGAACACCGTGACATCGCACTGTCCCAGCAGGTGATTGAATGCCCGCACGTTGACCCCCGGAGTCAACGGGGAATCGGCCAGCACGACGTCTAAGCGGTGCAGCGCCAGCTCACTGAGCAAGTCTTTCAGTTTGCCCTCATAGACCACCAGTTTCACGCGATGTTCCATTTCGAGCGCCGAGCGGAGGATGCGATAGACCATCAACTTGGGCAGCACGTCGGGCACACCGACGACCAATCGCAATGCATCATTGCTGGGGCGACCACGGATCACGTCGGTCATTTCGCGGCCCAGATGAAAGATTTCGTCCGCGTACCGAAAAACCACCTGGCCGGTATCGGTCAGAAGCATGGACCGCCCCTTTCGATCGAACAACTTCACGCCCATCGACTTTTCCAGCTTCTGGATCTGGGTGCTCAGCGTCGGCTGCGAAAGATGCAGCAACTCGGCCGCCGCCGTGATGCCTCCTTCCTTGGCAACCATCCAGAAGTACAGCAGGTGGTGGTAGTTGAGCCAGTCAACCATCGCGAATCTCGCTTTGTATTTTTCTATGAGACATGCGGATGCTTTCTATTTGTCTAACTTTAGGGATCAGCCGTATGATCCTAAAGTGCAAATCCGCGTGATTGAGACAATTCCTCGCAACGCCTGTTTGGAGACTCCGACCGTGATCCTCCTCGCCGCCGACTCGACCAGCCCGTCGACGTCTTCTTCCCCGCAAATTCAGCAGCAGACGCGCGATCCGCATCGACGCTCGGTCGAGTCCAGCATGGGCCGGAGATCACGGCGCCGTGACAACGGGTTGAATCGCTTCATTTTCATCGACGCCTTCACCGAACCCAACGCGGACTTGACGCTCCTGGCGCCGATGCCCGATTCTGACCAGACGGCGGAGCAGAAACCGCCGGCGAACCTGCCCGTTTACCTGGCCCGTCTGTGGACCATTCCGCTGTTGAGCCGCGCGCAAGAGCACCACGGCTTTCGCAAGCTCAACTATTTGAAGTACTTGCTTTCGGAATTGGAGAACGAGATCCAATCATGCCGCGGGTGCGATGAAATGCTCCGCACCCGCGATACCCTGATCGAGCGGATTCTTGAAACGCGTGGTCTTTTGATCGAATCCAATCTTCGGCTAGTGGTGTCCTTGGCAAAAAAGTACGCCTCACCGCTCTCGGATCACTTTGACGAATTGGTTTGTGTCGGCAATGCAGCGCTCGTGGACGCCGTAGACCGATTCGACTTCCGCCGTGGTTTTCGCTTCAGCACGTACAGTTACACGGTGATTCAGCGATCGTTATTCGATACCCACCATCGCGACCAACGATTTCGAGCCGTCTCGATGAGCGAGTCGCTTGATAGCGTCGACCCGATTGCGGATGACTCCGATCCCAGCGACCTCGCCTCGCTGGAAGCGTCTGAATTTCGGAAGCAACTGCTGGGACTGATGGACGAATTAGACGATCGTGACAAACACATCGTGATGTCGCGTTTGGGATTCAATCGGACAAACAAGGGACTGGCATTCCGGGCCATCGCCGAGGGACTCGGCATCAGCACGACCCGAACGGCGCAGCTGTTTCATCGCAGCGTCGAAAAGATGAGAGCCTCGGCGATCGAGCGCAACGTCAACTTTTGGATGGAGGGTGCCGTGGAAAAGGGTCGTAGCGGTCCCTAGAGTCAGGCAGGCAGCGGTCCGGGACGCCTGGGGTACGGTGAGTCGACCGAGTCTGGTTTTCGGGTACAACATCCAGGAGATCATGGATCCGGATCACTCCCACGACGCCTCGGCATTCCCTACACCTGCCCGACACGATGACGCAAACGCTCATTCACGACTTGCTGTTCATCTTGACCGCGGGGTTATTGGCCGGATTGGTTTGCCGGTGGCTGCACGCGTCGGTGTTGATCGGTTATTTGATCGTCGGCGCGTTGCTGGGCCAGGGCGTTTTGGGATGGGTGCTCGATGAAACCCATCAGTTGGAGCACTTCACCGAAGCGGGCGTGTTTCTGCTGTTGTTTTCGATCGGGTTGGAGTTTTCGCTCGATGACCTGAAACGTTTGGGCACCACGCTTTTCGTCGGCGGGTTCACGCAGATGTCACTGGTCGCCATCCCAGTCACTGCGGTGATGATCGGTCTGGGGATGAGCTGGCAGTCGGCTGTGCTCATCGCGTCGGCGGTTGCGTTCAGTTCGACGGTCTTGGTTTTTAAAGCGTTGTCGGAGTGGGGCCAGTCGCAGCGGCCGCACGGCCGTAGCACGATCGGGATTCTGTTGTTTCAGGACGCTGCGTTGATTCCGCTGTTGTTGATGGTTCCGCTACTGACCGGAGAGGGCAACGCCCCCAGTCTCGGCGAATATGCGCGACTGGCACTTGTTTCACTCGCGTTCGTGCTGGCCGTCATCGTCCTGCGACACCTCTTGTCCAACTGGTTGATTCCGTTGTTTGCTGGATACCGCAGTCCCGAATTGGTGATTCTGTTCACGGTCGTTTCGCTCGGCGGTGTGACGCTTGCGGCCCATTCGGTCGGTCTGCCACCTGCCGTGGGCGCCTTCGCCGCCGGCTTGATCTTTAGCGGCAATCGTTGGACCAAGCAGATCGATGCGTTGGTGCTGCCGTTCCGGGAGACGTTTGCCGCCGTCTTCTTTGTCGGACTGGGTTTGATTTTCGATCCGGCGCTGATTTGGCAAGAACCGCTTTCGATGGGAGCCGCACTGGCGGGAGTCATCGCGCTCAAAACGATGGCCGGCACCGTTGCATTAACATTGACCGGCATGCCGCCCAAGCGTGCCTTGGGGATGGGGATCGGGCTGGCGCATATCGGTGAATTCGCGTTCGTCTTGGTCTTGCTGGGCGTCGAATCGGGTGTGTTGCGCGAGATCGATTATCAACGCGTCGTCGCGATCGCCGTCGGCTCGCTTGTGTTGACGCCGTGGCTGATGAAGTTCGGCTTGCGTTTGGTCCAGGATGAATCCCTGCATGTCGAATCGACGCCACAAACTGCGGCGGACGCCAGCTCGTCGCCGTTGGCGACGGTCATCGGGGCAGGGCCGATCGGCTCGCGGATCGCATCGCAACTCGAAACCATGGGCAAGGACGTTTGTCTAATGGATCTCAGCCCCGTGAACTTACATCCGTTCTCGCAATTGGGATTTCGGACCGTCGCCGGTGATGCCAGTGATTCCAATATCCTGGGTCGCGCAGAAGTTCCCCATGCCGCCCTCGTCGTCGTGTGTGTTCCCGATGATCAAGTCGCCCTGCGGGTGGTCCGCGCGATTCGCAAGATCAATCGGCAGGGCAAACTGTTGGTGCGATGCCGATACCAGGCCAGCATCGATAAACTGGTGCGAAGCGGTGCCGATGTCGTTGTGACCGAAGAAACCGAAGCGTCGCTCGCCTTGCTGCGAGAACTCAATCAGATGGAGCGAGAAGGCCACTTGAAGGACTAGAGTCCGGAGTGATCACGGCACTCCCCGGCGTGAAATCGCCCAACGCGATTCCCGTTGGATTTCGGTCCCCGTCGGTGGGACGATCACCGGGTGCTGTGCCACCACCTTACACCCGCGCGGGCATTTGTTTTTTCAATGCATCGGCGGTGGAATATTTATGCAACGTATTGTCCCCTGGTTGATAGGATTCTGCCGCGATGATGGCGGCGGACCGATCGATCGTTTGAACAGGTCGAAATCCACTGCACCACTTTCCACGAATTCTAATTCATGATTACGTCAACTTTGCCCCGTCTTTCGCTGTCCCGTTCGGCCGAATCGGTGCTCTCGGAAGCAAAGTCGGTTCGTTTTTTTGGGTCGGTGGCGGAACTCGTCGAGGCCGCTGTGCCGCCGGATCAAGTCGATGATCGAGGTTATTTCACGGTCGGCTACGACGTCGGTGGCGAGTTTGTCCCCGAGGCCAAGGTCTGCCGGGTCAAGAATGGCATCAGCGCGAATTATCTGGATCCCTACATGCGTCGCCGTGATTCGGAGTGCATGGTGATCGCAGACGATCGCGCGACCGACAAAATGACGTATCGCAAACGATTCGGCAGCGATTTCGAGGACCTGCGTCAGCAGACGTTCACCTGGCTGAAAGAACAGGACTTGGCGTGCTTCTTTTTCAATGCCGGACGCGACGGCAAAGGTTTGCCCGCGGTCGCGATTTGCCCCGCCAACGCCGGGTTCTTTGCGCTCGGTTTGGCGATGTTGCAGGGTATCATTCCGATCGAAGAGATCGAAGCCAAGGGGGAGGATTACCATCACTCGGCGATCATCTACATCGCGCCGCCATTTCGCCACACCCACTTCGACGGCAAGCAGGTTGTGGTTCACAACCGCCGTGAGGAGCTGCACGAGCTGTACAGTTACAATCTGTACCCCGGGCCGTCGGCCAAGAAGGGCGTCTATGGGATGCTGCTCACGCTGGGTGAGAAACAGGACTGGACGACCGCCCACTGTTCGACCGTGCAGGTGGTGACGCCCTATGACAACACCACCACGATCATGCACGAAGGTGCGTCGGGTGGCGGCAAAAGCGAAATGCTCGAACAAATGCACCGCGAATCCGATGGGCGGTTGTTGCTGGGCGAAAACCTGACCAACGGTGAGAAACGGCACTTGGCCCTGCCGCTGGGATGCGAACTGCGACCGGTCACCGACGATATGGCACTGTGCCATCCGGATCTGCAGGATCCGCAATCCCGTCAGAGAAAACTGACGGTGATCGATGCCGAACAGGCTTGGTTTCTGCGAGTCAATCACATCACACGCTACGGAACCGACCCGCACCTGGAACACCTGACGATCCATCCCGACGAGCCGCTGCTGTTTTTAAATATCGACGCAACGCCCGGTTCAACGGCCTTGATTTGGGACCACATCGAGGACCAGCCCGGAAAACCGTGTCCCAACCCACGTTTGATCTTTCCACGCAGTAAGTACCCAGGAATCGTCAATGACCCGGTGACCGTGGACATCCGCAGTTTCGGCGTTCGCTGCCCACCCTGCACTCAGGAACATCCCACTTATGGGATCATCGGCGTGTTCCATGTCTTGCCGCCAGCCCTGGCGTGGCTGTGGCGACTGGTCGCGCCGCGCGGTCACGGCAACCCGTCTATCGTGGATACCGAAGGCATGAGCAGCGAAGGCGTAGGGTCCTATTGGCCCTTTGCCACGGGCCGACGCGTCGATCAGGCCAATATCTTGCTCAACCAAGTTCTCAACACGCGTGATACCATGTTCGTGCTGATCCCGAATCAGCACATCGGCTGCTGGTCGACCGGATTCGCACCGCAGTGGATCGCCCGCGAATACCTTGCCCGTCGCGGATCGATTCCCTTTGCGGACGACAAATTGATTGATTCGCGATGCACCCTGCTGGGCAAATCGCCGAAAACGATCCAGGTCGAAGGGCAAATCATCGGGCATTGGTTCTTGCAAGTGGAAACACAGCCCGAAGTCGGCACGGAGGGATACGATCGCGGAGCCGAAATCTTGACCGAGTTCTTTCACAATCAAATCCGCCACTTCCTCGATCCGGATCTCGATCCGCGAGGTCGTCAGATCATCGAAGCCTGCTTGGCCGGTGCCTGCGCTGCGGACTACGAAAAGCTGTCCGAAGTATGAATCCGACATCCCGTCAACTCGCCTCGGCAGCATCGCTGGTGCTGGTGTTCTGTTTTGCACCTGGGACCTCTGCCGAGGTGATTCGACTGGGACCTCAAGACAATTGGTTCGCCCGGCTGGGCGGTGATTCGCTGCAGCCCGGTGATGAGGTGGTCTTTCGTGCCGGCGTCTACTCGGACCCGCGACGGTTGGTGCTGCGACACCGTGGCGAGCCGGGCAATCCGATCGTGATTCGAGCCGCCGAGGGCGAACGGGTCCTGTTTCGTCGCCCCGATGCGAAGCAGAACTCGATGAATCTTGAAGGCTGCCGACACCTCGTGTTGAGCGGCTTGGAGATCACCGGCGGCGCGGCGGGCATTCGTATCGGACCCGATGCGAGCGGGACCCCGTCGAGCGATCTGGTCCTTCAAAATCTCCACATCCACCACATCGGCGGCGTCGCCGTGACCTGCAATCACGAAGGGACGGTCTATCGTCGGATCACGCTTCGCAGAAACCACATTCATCATACCGCCGGCCACGGTGAAGCGTTTTACTTGGGGGCCAACGAAGGGAAAGGCGTCTTTTCCGATTCGCTGGTCGAACACAACTACATCCACGACTTGGACGGCCCGAACGTCAGCCAAGGCGACGGCATCGAAATCAAGCAGGGAAGCTTTGGCAATCGAATCGTCGGCAACGTGATCCACGGCACCAAGTATCCGGGCATCACGGTTTACGGTACCACCGGTCAACCGCGCAACGTGATCGAAGACAACGTGATCTGGGACACCGGCGACCATGGAATCCAAGCCGCCGCCGATGCGATCTTGCGCAACAACTTCATCGCCAACGTCAACGGATGCGGCATCTATTCGCGGTCGCACCAGGGGGCGATCCCCGACAACCTGCGGATCGAAAGCAACTACGTCGTGGCCACGGGTAATCCGCCGCTGCGTTTGATCGGCGGCGGATCGGCCGGCGCGGGGATCGAGATCTTGGGCAACACCTTGATGGGCCCGGCCGACGGTTTGGCCGTGCGGGTCGAACGCTTGACCGCTCTGACCGCCAAAGCAAACCGCGGACAAGGCGCGGTGGACGGATCGTCGGCCATCGCGGCGTCTTGGACCCCCGTCAGCCACGCCGCCCCCAGCCTGCCGCGGCTGGAGCCGAACCCCGCTTGGAAGTTCTTGCAACGGTCCGAGTGCGTCCAGAGATTCACCGTCCCGGTCAGGTGATCGGATCGGAGTCACCGGCCGGACCCGCCGATCGGGCGAAGCCGTCGATCACCGCTTCGGCTTCGTCGACGATCCGCCGGGTCACCGTTGCCGCCGAGTCGATCGCGGTGACTTGTCCGGCGACCAGGCTGCGACCACTTCCCAAACCGCCCGATCCGACGACCGGTATCGAGACCGCGTCGACGATCTGCGGCAGCAACACCAGCGACGTGACCGTTCCATGAACATGCCCGCCTGTAAGATCGGGTTGCGGCATTTCAGCACATCACACAGCGGCGTCTGAAGCGAACCGATGGATCCCAATGGATGGTCCTTGAACTGGTGTGATTGGAAACGGAATCTGCCCGCGCGAAGGGACGAGCGGGGCGACGAAGGGACGAGCGGGGCAGGGCAGCAACGACGGCGGCGGCGGCAATCACCTTGACGCGCAGCCCTATCCTGCATGTTAATGTGTATATTCTAAGCCCGCTGACACAAGCTCAGAACGCCCGAACACCTGAAGAGGTTTCCATGCAGAGTCGTTTCATCCAATGGTCGAGGACGTTTGCGAAGTGGCTGGCCGTCTTGGTGGTCCTGGCGGGGGCGGTTTACTGGCTGCGGTTTCGGCCGGTTCCGGTCCAAACGGTTCCGGTTCGCAGCGGTCCGATCGTTTCGGAAATCATCGGGACCGGGACCCTCGAGGCCCGCGTGTCGACAACGATCAGCCCCAAAATTTCCGGCCGGATCACGGTGGTCTCGGCCGACCAAGGTGACACGGTCGCCGAGGGCGATTTGCTGGTCGAGTTGGACGCGGCCGAACTGCAGCAGCAAGTCGAGATCGCCGAAGCCAACGTGGCCGCCTCCCAAGCGGCCATCGTGCGACTGCGTGCGGATAAGGAACGGGCGACGGTGGTGCTGGACCAAACGCAACGAACCAGTCGACGGCTGGAGAGTCTGTTGGAACGATCGGCCACGTCTCAAGAGGAGTTCGAACGTGCCACCGAAGCGATGTCGGTTGCGGTCGCCGACGTGGCCCGCGCCGAAGCGGCGATTACCGAGGGACAAAAGGTTTTGTTGGCGGCGGAAAAGACGCTTCAATACCATCAGGCGCGGTTGCGCGACACTCGGATCCTCGCCCCCTTCGGCGGTTTGATTACGGCGCGACATCGCGAATCCGGTGATGTGGTGGTGCCCGGCAGCGGCATGCTGACGTTGATTTCCACCGACGTGCTCTGGATCAGCGCCTGGGTCGATGAAACGGAAATGTCGAGGGTCGCCGAAGGCCAACCCGCCCGCATCGTGTTCCGTTCCCAACCCGAGCAATCGTATCCGGGGACCGTGGTTCGATTGGCCAACGAATCCGATCGCGAAACACGCGAATTTGTGGTCGACGTGCAAGCCAACGCGTTGCCAGATCAGTGGGCCGTTGGGCAGCGCGCCGAAGTGTATTTGGAAACCGGCAGAAAGCCCGACGCGATTCAAATCGATGCCGCTTCATTAGTGCGTACCAAAAACGGTCACGCCGTGTTCGTCAATGATTCCGGGGTGGCTCGGCTGCGACCGGTGACACTCGGATTGCGCGGACGTGACCGCGTCGAAGTCATCTTGGGGCTTTCCGCAACCGATCAGGTGGTCATGCCGCGTCATGGCAGCGCGTCATTGGTCGACGGAAGTCACGTGAGCGTGGACGAATCATGAATCTGGCCTTGAAGGACATTCGCTACAGCTTTGGACGATTTGCGTTGACCACTCTCGGCGTGGGCATGTTGTTGATGGTGGTGATGGGGATGGGAGGGATCTACCGTGGCGTCATCGAAGACGCGACGTTGTTGATCGATCGCGTCGATGCCGATTTGTGGATCGTCCAACGTGACACCCGTGGCCCGTTCGCCGAAGTCTCGCGGGTGCCGCCCAGTTTGGTGCATCGTGCGACGGCGGTGCCCGGCGTCGCCTCGGCCCGTGAGTTTGTCTACCACACCATTCAACGCGAGCGGAACGGCAAGCCCCTGCGGATCGCGGTGATGGGATTGAGCTGGCCGACCGACAAGGGGGAGTGGATCGCGTTAACCGGCGGCCGAGCGCTGCGTCAAAACCACTTTGAAATGATTGCCAACGAATCGCTGGGGCTGCCGGTCGGACATCGCATCGAGCTGGGGCAGGAAACCTACACGGTCGTCGGCACGACCAACAACATGATCGGCAGCAGCGGCGACGGCATGGCGTTTGTGACCGTCCGCGATGCCCAGGCGATTCAATTCGATGTGCCCGGTGAAGCGGTCCGTCTGGAACGGGCCGCCCGGGAGGCCCGCGGTCGCCGCTTTGATCTGGTCGCACAGCAACCGATGCTCTTGACCAACGCGCAACGCCCGGGAAGCGAATTGCCCGCCGTCGCCCGTCCCGGGCTGAGTGCCGTGATGGTTTCGCTCAAGCCCGATGCGGACGCCGATGTCGTCGCCGACATCATCGGCGGTTGGGGCGACGTCTCGGTGTACACCTCCGACGGACAACGTGAGCTGTTGCTCAAGGGCACGGTCGAAAAGATCAAACGCCAAATCGGACTGTTCCGTGTGCTGTTGACCGTCATCGCAGCCATCATCATGGCGCTGATCCTGTACACGATGACGCTGGACAAGATCCATTCGATCGCGCTGTTGAAATTAATCGGTGCCCCCAATACCGTGATCTTGGGTTTGATTCTGCAACAAGCGTTGTTGTTGGGCGCGTTCGGATTTGCAATCGCCTACCTGGTCGGGCAAAAGGTCTTTCCGATGTTTCCCCGACGCGTCCTGGTGACGCAACCCGACTTGATTCAGCTTGCCGCCATCGTGCTGGGAATCTCGATCTTGTCCAGCGTGCTGGGGATTTGGAAAGCCCTGCGGATCTCGCCCAACGAGGCCCTGTCATGAGCGATGCCGGGGAAACGTTGGCCATCGAAACCGACCGGCTGACCAAGATCTACGGCAGCGGCAATACCGAAGTCGTCGCGATGCGAGACGTGTCGATGCAGGTGCATCGCGGCGAGGTCGTGGCGTTGTTGGGGCCCAGTGGTTCCGGCAAGTCGACGTTTCTGACCGCCGTCGGCCTGATCAATCCGCCGACCTCGGGACGCGTGTTGATCGGCGGCAAGCTGGTGGTCGAGGGCGACGTCCCGCACACCAATCTGCGATCGTTTCGCCGCCGGCACCTCGGATTTGTGTTTCAAAAATCGAACTTGATCCCGTTTTTGTCCGCCCGCGAGAACGTGCAGATCGCGATGCAGCTCAACGGGGACACGCCTCAATCGGCCCGCCGTCGCGCTCAAGAGTTGCTCGACTATCTGGGCGTCGGCGATCGGGGCGAGAACTTGCCGTCGATGCTCTCCGGCGGCCAACAACAGCGCGTCGCCGTGGCCCGCGCGCTGGCAAACCACCCCAGCGTGATCCTGGCCGACGAGCCCACCGCGGCGCTGGACAGCCACCGCGGCCGACAAGTGATGGAACTGTTCGCCAAGGTCGCACACGAACAGCAAGCCGCCGTCATCGTCGTCACCCACGACCATCGATCCTTGGACGTCTTCGACACCCGGTATGAAATGGAAGACGGCTTGATGCGGTTGGCTGAGTCCTGAAACACCTCCACTCCGACGCCCCCCTCTTTTGACCAACCCCTCCTCGGAGACTCGATCGACGCAACCTTCGCGTCCGCGTAGCGAGTAAACTGCCGGATCAACCGATTCACGACAAGGAGTTGCCATGGGATTGAATTCGCTTTCTCGTCGCCGCTGGATGCAATCAGCGGGTGCTTCGGCGGTCATTGCTGCAACCGGTTCAACGCGCCGCCGAACCTTCGCCGCTGACACGTCGCCGAACGTCTACGAGATCGGATCGCGACGCGAGCTGTTCGTCGACGAAGCGTTGATCGAAACGCGCAACGAGGTCGACTTGGTGATGCATCGTCCGCGTGACGAGGGTCAGGTGCTGGCGTTTGACAAGCCCTGGGAAGGCGGCTTCAGTGCTTATGCGACCGTGATTCGCGACGGCGATCGATTGCGGCTGTACTATCGTGGTCTCGGTGTCGCCGGCCAGGATGGCAACCGTTCCGAGACGACCTGTTACGCGGAGTCGACCGACGGCATCGAGTGGACCAAGCCGAATTTGGGGCTGTTTGAAGTCAAGGGGACGCGAGAGAACAACGTGGTGTTGGCCGACGCCGCGCCGGTCACGCATAACTTTTGCCCGATGTTGGACACACGGGAAGGCGTCTCGGCGGAGGAACGTTTCAAAGCACTCGGCGGGACCGTCAAAAGCGGGCTGATCGCCTGGGTTTCCGCCGACGGAACGCGCTGGCGCAAGCTGCGCGAACAACCCGTGATCCCCAGCGACCAGATTCCCTATCCCCATTTCTTCGACTCTCAGAACCTCGCGTTCTGGTCGGAGGCGGAGCAACAGTACGTCTGTTATTTCCGCGTCTTCCAGGACAAAATCCGGCGGATCGCGCGGACGGTCAGCGACGATTTCGTCGAGTGGTCGGCGCCGGTGCTGATGGGGTATCGACATCGCGGCGGCGAGTCACCGATCGAGCACTTGTACACGAACCAAACGCATCCGTATTTTCGCGCCCCGCATTTGTATGTCTCGATCGCCGCCCGTTTCATGCCGGGCAGACAGGTGTTGAGCGACGAGCAAGCCCAGGCGATCCACGTCAACCCGCGTTACTTCAAGGACACGTCCGATGCGATTCTGATGACTTCACGGCCGGGAAGCGATGTTTACGACCGCACCTTCCTGAGCAGCTTCGTGCGACCGGGGATCGGGGCTCACAATTGGGTGTCGCGAACGAACTATCCGGCATTGAACGTCGTGCAAACCGGGCCGACGGAGATGTCGATGTATCTAAACCAGGATTACGCGCAGCCGACGGCCCATCTGCGCCGCTATTCCATGCGGCTGGACGGGTTCGCGTCGGCTCAAGCCGACTATCACGGCGGGGAACTGGTCACCAAGCCCCTGGCGTTTGGCGGATCACAACTGACGCTCAACTTTGCCACCTCCGCCGCCGGTGGCATTGGCGTGGAAATCCAAGACGCCTCCGGCACGCCGATCCCGGGCTACACGCTTGCGGAATCTCGCGAGCAGATCGGCAACGAAATCGAACGCGCGGTTTCCTGGGAATCCGGCCCCGACGTGTCCACCCTCGCCGGCCGCCGCGTCCGCCTCCGCTTCGTCATGAAAGACGCCGATCTGTACGCCTTCCAGTTCCGCGCATAAAAGGTGTCCGACACCTTTTTGGTTGAGTGGGAGGCCTGGGGGGGTTGGGGTCGGTGGTGTCGTTCGAGGTGGTTCGGATTTTGCTTTGCTATAGTTTGGGTGAATCCTGGAGTCGCAGTGGGAAACCTGAACGGTGTCGAACGTCTCGACGACCTGCGTGACGGCTTCACCCGCTGAATCAGGCTGGACGATGGAACTCAACCCGCGACGGCTGTTCTTGTGCCTGTGCCTGTTGCTCGCGTTTTGCAGCGGATGCGACCGCGCAGGCACTGACGTGGGCCGCGATGTTGCCGAATCAGACTCGCAGGTGATGGAAGCCGACCTGGACGATGCGCGTCGATTGATCGCGGCACAGCAGTTCGATGATGCTCGTGAAGTGATTCGGCGCTATCTGCAACAGCACCCCGATGATCCCCAAGCCCTGGAGATGGCCGGTGATGGTGCGGTTCAAGCAAACGATGCGGCAGCCGCGATCGGGTTCTATGAAGCGGCAGCCCTTGCATCGGAGGAATCGCCCAACGGCGAACCGACGAAGGCGTTGTGGTTCAAATGGGCGGGGGCGACGATCGCCGCAGAACGTCCCTTCGAGACGATTGCGGTTTTGCGTGAGGCGGTCGAAGACTATCCCGAGGTGTTGGAGATCCGACAGAACCTGGCCAGTTTTCTTGCCCGCGTCGGCTTGCAAGACGAAGCCGCCGGGCAGTTCCAATGGCTGGTCCAACACAAGCACGGCAGCCAGGCCGTCCTGCTGATCTTGGCCGACCTGACGCGTCCGCAGACCCACGAGGAGACGTGCAGGTCGGCATTGCGACGCAACCCCGAAGATCTTCGCCCGGTGTTTTCGTTGGCTCAACACGACGCCGCCGAGTCCGATTGGAACGCTGTCGAACAAGCACTCGCGCCGGTCGTCAGGCAACACCCTGATTTTTCCCCCGCCGTCGCCCTGTATGGTCGGGCATTGGTGGAACTGGACAAGGCCGACGAGGTTGAACAATGGAGCCGAACGTTGCCCCGGGATATCGAGACGTACTCGCAATACTGGCTGGCGGCGGCAAACTGGGCGTTACGCCACGGATCGATGGACCAAGCGGCGCGCGCTTATTGGTCGGCGGTGAGATTGAACGAGAACGATCTCGAGGCGCTTCAGGGGCTGGCCAGTGCGCTGACCCAATTGGGACGCACCGAGCAGGCGGAACGTGCCGCCCGCCGCGGCGAAAAAATTGCCACGTTGCGGAGTCATCTGGCAACGTTGAGCAGTTGGGACCTTGATTCTCAATCCACCGTCGTCGAACTCGCGCTGACGTTGGAACAACTGGGGCGACGGTGGGAGGCGGCGAATTGGTTGATGATCGGGGCGACAATGAAACAGCATCCCGATCCGGAGTTCGCGAAGACGTTTCAGGGGATCCGCGAGCGGTTGACCGGTTCGACGCCCTGGCAACTGCCCGAGCAAACGGTGTCGGCGAACGTCGACCTGTCGTCCTTTCCGGTGATGGTTTGGCATCGGTCGGAACGGTCCCCCGCGTTGCCGATGGAGGCACACTCGGACAGAAACCTGCGGTTTCGCGATGAAGCGGCATCGCGATCGCTCGATCACGTTTGTGCCCTCAGCAAAACAGGCGACGCCGAATCCGGTTTGATGATTTATCAATCCGGAGCGGGCGGGGCCGGCGTGATTGATTTTGACCTGGATGGTTGGCCCGATTTGTATTTGACCGTGATGGATGGGACGCCCAAACGCGAGGATTCCGGACCCAATCGGCTGTATCGAAACTTGGCGGGTGAGTTTTCCGATGTCACGGACCTTTCGACGCTGCTCGATCGCGGGTTCTCCCAAGGCGTCGCGGTCGGCGACTACAACGCCGACGGCTGGCCGGACGTCTTGGTCGCAAACATTGGCGAAAACCGTCTGTTTCAAAACAACGGCGACGGGACGTTTCGTGATGTCACCGAGTCGTGTCGACTGAGCGGAATCGGTTGGACGACTTCGGTCGCCATCGCCGATTTGAATGGAGATGGACACGCCGACCTCTATGAAGTCGGTTACTGCCGTGGCGAGAAACCGTTGAGTTTGCAGTGTCTGGTCGAGTCGATCGGGGAAGCCAGGTCGTGCAACCCGATGGCCTTTGATGCCGAACCCGACCGGATTTGGGTCGGCAATGGCGACGGAACGTTTACCGACGCATCCGACTGGTTCGGGCCGCACGAACCTGGCCGCGGATTCGCCCTGGTGATCGGAGACTTCGATCGCCGTCCCGGTTTGGAAACCTACGTGGCCAACGATATGACGGCCAATCATTTTTGGGCCAAACCGTACCAGGCACCCGCGCTGGGGCTTTCCGATCAAGCCGCCGTGCGTGGATTGGCGCTCAGCCGTCGCTCCATCGCCCAGGCCTCGATGGGCATCGCCGCCGCAGATGCCGACAACGACGGCGACATCGATTTTTTAGTGACGCATTTTGTCGATGACCACAACACGTTCTACCGCCAAGACAGCCCGGGCGTGTGGTCCGATGAGTCCCAAGCCGCCGGCTTTGTGGACTCCTCCAAGCCGATGCTGGCCTATGGCACCCAGTGGATCGATGTCGACAACGATGGCTCTTTGGAAGTGTTCATTGCCAACGGTGACATCGACGACTTTCAATTCGAAGGACGATCGTTCCGGCAACCTCCGCAGCTATTGCAGCAGGTCGCGCGCGGCCGATGGAGCGAGAGGCATGCGGACTCGTTGGGCGACTATTTCACTCAGCCTCGGCTGGCCCGGTCCGTTGCGACGCTCGACGCCGATCGTGACGGTCGCACCGACCTGATCGTCACGCATCTGTTCGACCCCGTGTCGCTGTTGATCAATCGATCCGATACATCGGTCGCGCAGACGCGGTTTTTCCTGCGGGCCACCTCAACGCATCGCGACGCGATCGGCGCTCGGGTCCGGTTCACCGCAAATGACCAAACCTTTGAACAATCACTGCTCGCCGGAAACGGGTTCCAGTGCGCCAACGAAGCGTGCATCCTGGTGGCGGTGCCGGACGCCGAAACATTGGAAGACGTCAGCGTGACGTGGCCCGACGGGAGCAACGAATCGCTCGGCGACTTGGCCGGCGGGCGGGATTACTTGATTTCCCAACACCTGGGTGCCTGGCTGTTGTAAAATCGAACGGATCGGCGGTGCCGAGCCGGCCAACTGCCATGACGCATTTTATTGTCACGACGACGCATTTGTGTATCGCTTCACTCGGCAGCTTCAATTCAGCTTGAGGGATTGAACCATTCGATCGTGTTCGAGTTTCGTTTTTATTTCTTTTGTCTCTTTAACAGTCAAGGTGCTCCAATGGTAACGTTCAAACAGAAACAGAGGGCTGGCTTCACGTTGGTGGAGCTGCTCGTGGTGATCGCGATTATCGGGATCCTTGTGGGACTCTTGCTCCCCGCGGTTCAGGCTGCTCGTGAAGCAGCCCGACGCATGAGTTGCAGTAACAATTTCAAACAGCTTGGAATTGGCATTCATAACTATCACGCGGCCTACAAACAACTTCCGACACACGGCTCGGGAACCCAACCGGGGACTCCGGAACCTTGGTTCCGCTCCTCGGACTATGGAAACCGTCACCGCTTGAGCATGCTGGTTCCGATTCTGCCGTTCATTGAACAGCAGGCGTTGTGGGATCAAATCAGCAACCCGAATTCGAAGCGAACTGACGGCAACACCGGTGCGCCGGTGGGGACACCGACCAATCCATGGCCGGCGATGGGGCCGACCCCGGAGAAGATTCAGTACATTCCCTGGACGACCGAGGTTCCGACGTACCGTTGCCCGAGCGATCCCGGGGTTGGACTTCCGGCACTGGGGCGAACGAACTACGCCGCCTGCTTGGGAGATTCTTCATGGCTGCTGCACCTCGCCAATCGCAACAACAATCGGACCCAGGTCACCAACGGACGGAGCCGACAATCAAACGCCGCCCACCGTGGGTTCTTCAAGCCGTTGCAGGAAGCGAAATTTCGCGATTGCCTGGACGGTCTGTCCAACACCATCGCGATGGGCGAAATCATCACCTACCTGGGCGATAATGATATTCGAGGCCAGGTGACGGAATCGGCCCGAAACAGCAGTGCCCCCGGGGTCTCTCTGGCGAACCTTCGCGACAACCCGTCGATTTGCCAGCCATTGGTCGACCCGGACAGGCCCCGGTTTTGGGATCCCCAGTACCACATGATCTCCCGCGCCCTGTTTGCCCGCGGCTATCGCTGGGCTGACCAAGGTCCTTTCTTTACGGGCTGTTTGACGATCCTGTCTCCCAATCGCGAGCTTTGCGGGCCGTACAACACGCTGGGCACGACCCTGATCGCGACGATGTCCAGCCGCCACCAAGGCGGATGTCACGTGTTGATGGGCGACGGAGCGGTCAAGTTCATCACCGATTCCATCGAAGCCGGTGACCAGACGGCCGGTAGTGTTTGGCTCAACGGGACCGGTGGCCAGCTTCCCGGTTCGCCAAGTCCCTACGGGCTCTGGGGCGCCTTGGGCACTCGCGCCAGCAACGAAACCATCGGCGAAGAGCTCTAGCGTCTACCGTTTGGCTGTTGACGCGCGGTTGTCCCAGCCGGCAGGCCCAACGGTCACGCGGTGAGCATTGTTTAGCGGTAGGGCGCGAGCCCTCCGGTGTTTTCGGCAACGATCAGGAACCGGAGGGCTTGCGCCCTGCCGCTACCATTTCCCTCGTCAAACGTAGGGAATCAATGCTTCATGGCGTTGCCCAACTGGGGCAATCGGGCTGCAGTCACTCAATGCCTTTTGATCGATTGTTTTTGCGGTTCCAAGTCCCGCGTCTTCCCCACATCAGGTCCTTTCCATGAAACCCCAACCGTTGTCCTGCCTGTTTCTCATGCTTCTCGTCGCTGTCGTCGTCGGTTGTGGCGACACGGGGCGCCGTACGTCAACCGAAGGAGCCGACGCGCAAGCCATCGCGGAATACGAAGCGGCTGTGGCGGCTGCCGAGGGAAACATGGCGACCAGCTCAGACGCTTCCGAGGGCGACGAATAGCCGCCCGGTACGAATCGTCTCGCGGCGGCGACCGCGAGGGTGGAACAGCGTTCTTTGACGAGGGGCCGCCCATGGCGTCGCGTGGGATGTAGAATATCCCGCTGAATCGTCGCGCACGGATTTCTTCCATTCCCCACACTCGGAAACCCTGATGAACAAACCATTGCTTTCTCTCGCGTTCGGTGCAGCCATGGTGTTGCTTGCCAATCCTCTGGCGCATGCCGAAGTCACGGTCAAACTTTCCAAGCTGCACCTTTGCTGTGGTGCCTGCGTGAAAGCCGTCGAAGGCGCCCTCGAAAAGGTCGAAGGTGCAACCGTCGAAGCCGATCAGGATAGCGGTTCCGCCGTCGTCACCGCTGCCGACCAAAAAACAGCTCGCAAGGCGATCGGTGCGATCGGACGAGCTGGGTTCCACGGCGAGACCGACCACGCCAAGCTGAAAATGCAGGACAACAGCGGGGTCAAAGCAGGCGTCACGAAACGTCTGGAACTGGTCGGAGTCCACAACTGCTGCGGCGGTTGCAACAAGGCCATCAAAGCGGCCATCGCGACCGTTGACGGCGTCCAGGCGGATACCGCCAAGCCGAAGTCGAAGACACTGGTGATCGAAGGCGAGTTTGATGGATTGGCCGTCGTCAACGCCTTGAACAAAGCCGGTTTCCATGTTCGCGCCAAAGGAGCGGCGAAAGAAGCGGCTGCGGCACGAAAGAAGAAGGCCGCCGAATCCACGGAGGAGTAAGGCGTCGGATCTGCTCTGCATGCCACCCGGTTCCGCACAGACAAATCGGTGTCGCGGAGAGGGAGCTAGGATGACGCAGGGCAGAACGATTGTCCGGACTCGTTCCCAAGCGGTGCGAGGGAACGAGTCGCGATGAAATGAGTGACGGGCTCGGTGGGAATACCGGAAGCCTTGTCGATCACGTTCAATCGTAAATCGTCTCGAAGTTAACCGAGGCCAGGACGGCATCGAAGGCGTTGGCGTAGAAACCGGTGCCGTTGACGTCCAGCTTGTCATGGTCGCTGCCGCCGTCCAGATCGGCATCTTCCGCATCGGATGCATCGATTCGCAGGGTATCGTTTCCGCTGCGGAGCGCGACGTCGAGGTTGTCGACGTCGATTCCGAACAAGCTGACGTAGTCGTTGTGCCGTCCGCTGTCGACGTCCAGGGTTCGGGCGTCGGTGTACGAGGCGACGAAGGTGTCGGCACCGTCACCCATGTCCGCTTCCAACCGGTCGCCGACATCGACGTTCCGCATCCACCAGTAATCGTTGCCGTCATCGGTGGAGTGGTCGACCAAGTCGATGTCGTCCAGAACGTTGACATCCATCATCGTGATCCGGTCGTTGCCACGTCCGGTTTCGATTCTCAAGTCGCTGTGCGAATGGTGCTGCATGTTGACGTCACGAATGACAACTTGGTCGTCACCGCTGCCGAGTTTAATGGTCAGATCGTCCAGCGTTCTCCAAGAGCCGCCGGTGAACATCTTGGTCGGAATGTATTGCACCGAGCTTCCGTTGATCGTCGTCGGCGAGCCGCCTTGGGTCAAACCGGTGATTCGAAGCATGTCGTTGATCTGTCGCACTTCGACGCCGTTGGCGGCACCGTCGCCGGTCAGTTCGACATCGATTCGGCTGCCAGAGATGTCGACATCGACGGAGATGTCACCGGCCATCATCTTGCGGGTTTCCAGATTCTGAAGTCCGAGCCGTCGTTTTTTTGCTGCTTGGTATTTGGAACGAGCCATCGAAGTTTCTCCCGAAACGAAGTGTGTGCCGAGAATCTACGTTTGGCGTTGATCGGAACACCCGACCACCCTCCTCGACACCGATCCAAGCGAAGGTGCCGAGGAGATGTTTCCGAAAACTCGAGAAATCGATCGGGCAAGACCATGCCGTGGAAAACGGAAGGCAGAACCATTCGGGGCAGAATGATGTACCGGCAAAAGTAGGGCATGCTGTGCATGCCACCAGCCTAGCCAAGCGCCCGCTCAAACAACGCGAGCATGCGTCCCCATGCTTTTTCGGCCTGTTCGGGGTTGTGGACGCGGGTGTCCGGTGGGCACCAACCGTTCCCTGCCGGGTACACCTCGATCTCGGCAGCCAGGTTCGCGTCGGCGAACGATTGCTTCAGCACGTTCTTGGCCTCGGGGTCGCGTTGGTCGTGTCCACTTGTCGCTGCGCGTCCAGCCACGCGATGAACGCCTTGGCATCGATTGTATGAGTGGTGGCGTTCAAGGATTGTGCGAGCGGTCTCACGTCTGCAATCGACGTATTTGCCCCGTCGGCCGCCGTGGGGGCTTGCTTGGTGCGATAGAACGGATTGACGACCAGCACGCTATAGCCCGATTCGGCGAGACGTTTGGCCATTTGGCGAAACGCCGGACGGAGTCCAAAGATGTCGGGCCAGATGAGCACGGCGGCGTGCTTGCCCGTCGTCGGGGCGACGAAGTACGCGTCGCACTCGCCGTCGGGTGTCATGATCGTCACGTCGCGGTCCTGTACGTCCGCGGCGTTCGCCGCGCGGGGCAGCATCATCGCCGCACCGACGCCGGCGGCCAGCGTGCCGAGGTCTCGGCGTGAGTATTTTTGAGATCTTCTTCAAAGTGATCTTGGTCGCACATGGAATGCCTTCCGCGTTGATTGTCTGTGGAGAAAACCGGATTCGCAGAACAGTGTAGCGGGCTCCGCTTCCATCGTTCGTCGGCCAGAAACGATCGTCAACGGATTCCGAAAAATGAAGACTTCCGCTATCGACAACTACGGTTCAGCACGGCCTATGTGGTTGATTCTCATTGATTCACTCGTACCCGTGTGCGGTGTCTCATTTCATATTTTTGGACCAACCAATTTTTTGACCAACCTTCTTACCCATCGCATCGCGACAAACAATGTCGATCAGTTGCAGGGACGTCTCTGAATCTGACGAGCGGAACTGAATGTCTGCAACACACTGTGAGTGGCGATTAGCGAGAAGTGTCGCATTTTTCTTTTTTTCACGTCACGATAGAGACGTAGCCACGATAACAGGGGAATCGCGTCCGCGCGAAAGAGGTAGCAGACAGTCCAGGTTCCGTCACGGGTGAGGTGAAAAATGAGTCGTACAATCGCGCAAGAGGTTGCCAAAGAAACGCCCTGGTATCGGATCGAGGTGGACGCGTTTTCGGTGTACCCGAAAGTGATCCTGGTCAGCCGCTGGCACTACCGCTGGCTGCTCGGACCGGGAGTGACAACGCCTTGGGTGGAACGTGAAAAAAAGTTTTATCACGACGTGTTCAATCTGCTGTTGGCCGATGCGTTCCGCAACACACGCATTCGGATGACCGCAACCGATCGGGGGTTCACGACCACACTCGGCGTGGACTTCAGCATCGGGCGTGGGCTGGCGAAGTATCGGCACTGGACCGTCTTGCTCCGCAAAGTTCATCCGACCAGCGAGTCCTTTACGTATCAAAGCAAGGTGATGCCGAACAGCTTGACCATTCACTTGGACACGGCCGACATGAAGGATTACCAGCCGATGAACGTGGCGGGCAAGACAGGCATCCATAACGCCATTCCCCACGAATTTTTGCATGCGATCGGATACCATCATGACGAATCGCACGCTTCCAGCCCGCACCTGGGCGACACCCAGAGCATCATGAATGTGGGCAAACAAATCCGCGAGCGGCACTTGCGCCACGTGCTCGCCGATCTGGAAGACTTGGTGCCCAACGCCAGGTTTTCACTGGCGTGATGGGATGATTGCCGCAGTCAGACTTTTTACCAGTCACTCAACGAAACGGGCGCGAATCGTTGGCTTGAGGGGGCATCGCAACTTCCCGGCGTTGCCACGACAACCAAGCGAAGCTCGCCCGAGGCTGGAGCTTCGACTTCATACGCCACCATCTGAGTGCCGGGATTGGGCGAATCCCACTCGTGCCGCGGCTGTTCCGTGTTGACGATCGACCAGGTCGCCCCGCGCGGTTCCACGATGGTCAGTTGCAGTCGCCGGTCGTGTTGCGTCAGTTGCAACGTGGCCCCGGTTGGTGATTCAACCTGTGACGGCGTGATCATGCCCCAGCGCACCCGGCTGCCGGGCGTCAAACCGTCCAATTCATCTTGAATCACGACTTCACGCGACGGCAGCAACGCCACGCCACGGCGGACATTTCCGGCTTGTCCGCGGTACACCGGACTCAAATCGGCGATCGAGTGCGGGAAGTCGTGTTCGCTTGAAAAGTCAACGATCTCGGCATGCCCTTTCGCGACTTGCAACTTCCCATCGATGACCAACGTGTTGTGTCCGGCGTTGCTTTGGCGAAAGATTGTCCAGCGGTCGGAATCTTGTGCGGCGCTCCACAAGTTCATGCCACGCGATTCAATGCCGTGGTAACCTTCGGCGCCCAGGTCGAGCGCCCAGCGCACGCCGTCGGCGTCGAGCACAAACGAACCCGTGTCCATTTGTCCGTGTGGTGCCGAGGGCGAGCCGGCTTTCAATCCTACGAATGTCGATCGAGGATCCGTCCACGAACTGCGATGCACCGCGACCGGGGTGCTGCTTTCACTTTGCCAATGCAATGGCATCCGGATCTCGGCTTCGTCCAATCGTTCGTCGTCGCCGATCCATAGCAACGCCAGCGGCAGCAAACGGTTTCCGCCCGAACCGGCGTCACGTGAATCAAAGCTTGCGATCTCCGCCCTGACCCGTGCGTCTTCACCGAGCAACCAGTCCGGACGCTGATAGCGACGTGCAAACCAATACAAGGCCGCTTGGGGCTTTCGGCTCGCGCCGCCATCGGCGTAGTTGAATGTTGCACCCGAGGGCCCGGTCACCAGTGACAAGTATTGCCCGGTTTCGTCAAAGCCCGGCATCTGGCTCAATTCAAAATCGCTTCCCAAGTTCCCGTCGAGCATTGCCAGTAACATGACGTTGAAGCTGGTTCCGTAGGCCCAGTAGCCCGGGCCTTCGGGGTAACTTCCATGGGGCGCGAACGCTTTCATCGACCGCGGCAGATTTTGAATCGCATTGTGCACCGTCTGTACCGCCAACTCCGGCTCGTCTTCCAGGATTGCGAGCGCCCCTGCGGTCATTCCGCAATGGCAAACTTGTCCCCAATTGTTCGTCGCGCGGACCCATTTGTTGTGTTGGGTGGTAAACGGCAGCGACACTCCCTTGTCTTTGATGGCTCGGCGAATGGTTCGTCGGCTGGCATCGTCTAGTGCGTCGAACATCCAGTCGTATCCGATCGCCATGCCCAGGGTCATCTCAGCCACGTCCAGATAGTGGCTCGGGTTCCAATCCGCAAACTCCGCAATCGTCAGCATCTCCTGTTTGCCGCGTTCGACGTATTTCATTTCGCCGGTCAATTGGTACGCCATCGACAGATTCAGCATCCTTTCCACGCAGCGACGCGATTGGCCCAGCAATCGTCGTCCCTGCAGTTCTCGCCTGATCGGTGGAACGTCGGCGAGCAGATCGGCATGGCGGATGACGGCGTTGGCAAGCACCTTTCGCGTCGACGACGAATCGCCCAGGGACGCCCGCAACGCATCAAACTGTGCCGCATCGGCGATCAGCCGAGGGTGGGTCTGGGCAACCGCCGCAATGCGTGTTCGCAAGTCGTCGATCGTCATCGCGGGCGAGGTTCCTTGCCCAATGACGCGCGTCGCCACAAGGGCCAGGAAGATCGGAAACAAGATTCGATGCATGGTCGTTGAATCTCGGTGGGAGAGGGTGTCGGCGCATTGATCCGAAGGACCTGCGATGGAAAGTCTCGATTATACGCCGATCCAACTCGGAGCCGGACCTTGGGGGCGCCTACGCGATTCCATCGGGATCAAGCTAAGTGGCTGGGTGATCGCGTACCTGAATTCGCCCTCTCTTTGGACGTCGATTGTATTACTGAAGAATATCCAAAAAACACACTGGCTCCCCTCTTCCCAATAGAAGCCGAAGTGCCTTCGGCCTGAAACACTGCAAATCACGAGACTCAACGGAGCCCACGATGGATCGACGATGGATCGACGATGGATCGACGATGGAATTTCCGCCGACCGCGACGGGATCGTTTATGGCCTACCCGTTTGGGCGTCCGACCACGCTGGTTTTGTTGCAATCGCCTGCGTTGGCAAGCCAACACGTGTATGTCAGCGCGATCGAGCGCTGTGACAATGGCGCGATCAAGTTGCAGTTGACCGGGACCGACGGCGGTGATTGGGCGGAGTGGCATCCGCCGAGCAGTCGTCCGTTGGACTCCCTGACGACGACCTGGAAAGGACGTCGTATTGACGATCTGCCGCGGAATGACGGCCGCTTATGCCGAATCCCCGGAAATTCGAACCAGTTGCTTGCCCAGGTTGTCGCCGTCGAACAGGCCGATGAACGCTTCCGGCGCGTGTTCCAAGCCCTCGGTGACCGTCTCCTCCCAAACCACTTTGCCGGCTTTCACCAGCGCTGCCATCTCTTGGATGAATTGCTGCCGGGCGTCCATGTGATCCATCACGATGAAACCTTGCATGCGGATTCGTTTGGCGATGACCTTGAACAGGTTCCGTGGCGCAGCGGGTGGGTCGGTAGCGTTGTACGTCGCGATCATGCCGCATTCGACACAGCAGCCAAAGTCGTTCATGACGTCGAGGGCCGCTTCCAAGTGATCGCTGCCGACGTTGTCGAAGTAGACGTCGATGCCGTCGGGCGCCAAGCGGGTGAGCTCTCCGCCCAGGTCGTCGGTCTGCTTGTAGTTGATGACCGTTTCGATACCCGCCTTTTCCCGCAGCCAGTCGATCTTTTTGGGCTTGCCGGCGCTACCGATTACCCGGCAATCCTTGGCCTTGGCGAGTTGGCAAACGATAGAACCGACGGCCCCGGATGCGGCGGAGACAAACACGGTGCTGCCGGATTGCAATTCGGCGATTTTGTTCAATCCGACCCAGGCGGTCATCCCCGTCATACCGAGTGCACCGAGAAACGCCTGCACGGGCGCGAGTTCAGGGTCGACCACCGTGACCCCTTGGCCGTTGGATTTCCAGTATTCACGCCAGCCGAGATTGCCCAAGACTAATTCGCCCTCTTGATAGTCCTTGTGCCGCGACTCGACCACCTGTCCGATGCATCCTCCCTCGAGCGGCTCGCCGATCTTGAAGGCCGGCACATAACTGTCGCCGTCCTTCATCCGGCCGCGCATGTACGGATCGACCGACATCCACTGGTTCTTGACCAGAAACTCACCCTCGGCGATCGGCGAGAGTTCCACCGATTCCATACGAAAATTGGACGGCGAAGGAACGCCGTCGGGACGCGAGACGAGTTCGATTTGCCTTGATTGAGTTGGTTGAGACGCGTCGGTTGACATTGCGGATTCCTGTTATCGAGTGGTGCGTGATCGTGGAAGGGGTCGGCAACCGTTGGTGTCTGGCC
>NZ_JANZKV010000212.1 GCF_025060895.1 Stieleria sedimenti
TTCGCGCCAGCGTCCGGGCGCCCAGCAATCTCGATCAAGCGGGATGAGGCTCGCGCCGTTCCGCCGCCTGCTTTGGTTCGTTGTTAGTGGCAGGGCACAACGCGACCCCAAAACTCAATCTGACAAGGCACGAGCCGTCTGGTGTGGAACATCCGCTGTCGTGAAACAGCAGACTGCTCGGCGAATCGCTAAAACTCCTGAATTACCCGCAAGATCCGTATAAGTTCACACGATAACTGTCTGTACAAGCGGAACCCAATCGCGCTTCGACGCGCGGTCTTGTTATCGAACACCAGGGAAGGTTGCTCGGATGACCAAAACGACGAACAGTCAAACAAAACACGCCGCCCAGACAGAACGTCTGGAATCGGCCACGAAAGGCACCAATGCCGTTTCGTCTCTCGCACGCAAAGTTACTCTGGTTACGATGGCCTGCGTCGCCGTCGGGACGACGGGTTGCTGGGGCTTGGGGGGCACAAACTACAACCTCGGCTTCTTGGGGTTCCCGATGCCGGTGAGTCCTTATTATCAACATAAGGCGGAAGAGGAATTCTGGAAGAACGAGCGTTACAACAAGGTGCCGATCCTCGGCCCGACCACCTCTGGTGGTGCCCCGGTCGCGCTCGACCCCCCCAGCGACGACGAAGTGATGCACGCACTGGAAAGTGCACGTCCCGTCCAAGGCGGTATTCCGTTGCTGTATGAAAAGCAGCGCAACGACGTGCGGATCATCAAAGAGAAGATCGCCGACTACGTCGATCCGCCTCGATTCTATCCGCTGATCGGCCCCGCCCAACTGCACCACGCCCACTACAAGTGCACGATCTACTTCGAAGAGAAGACCACGATCGGCTACCCCGTGCCACACACCTTGCACGATCAAGAAGCCGTCGAAGTCGTCTACATCGACCACAACCACTTCCACATGGTTGGCGACGTCGAACCCTACACCACTCCGGCGCTCTAGCCGCTTTAACAAGCGTTCCGCTTCACCACTGAAAAGGCGGCTTTGCGTGATCCACGCAAAGCCGCCTTTTTTTCGTGCCGTTGGTTGTCCGGCCTGTCGATTGAAGCCCGCACGCGTTAGCAAGTTGAGCTCGGAACATCGATTCACTCGCCAGGCCGTCTCACTGCGGACCTACAGTCCCAGCGCCTCGCCGGCCGTCTGTTGGAACGTCTTGCGAATGTCCGACCCATCGCTGTTGCCCATCTTGGTTCGCTGAATCATCAACACGTAAATGGTTTGTGTTTTGGGATCGACCCAGCCTTGTGTTCCGAACGCCCCGCCGTGCCCGAACGTGCCCGGAGACAACATCTCGGTCACGCCCTGTGGCTCGCGAATGATGCACCAGCCCAACCCCCAGCAGTTGCCGGGCGTGAACCCTGTTTCCAAATCGCCGGTCTGCCGGGACGTCATCTGTGCCACCGCGTCTTCGGACACGACCCGTTGTTTGCGAAACTTGCCGCCATCTAAAACCATTTGATAGAACCGAAACATGTCGCGAGCGGTTGCAAACAGGCCGCCCGACGGATTGGGCGCTTTCACCTCGGCCGGATTCGAAATGCGATTGGCAACCGCCTGCAGCGACTCTCCCTCTTCACCCGGGCCATACAACGTTGCGATGCGACGCTGTTGTTTCTGGTCAGGAAAGAACGTGGTGGAGGTCATGTTGCCGACATCAAAGATCCGCTCCTGAAGGAACGCTTGAAACGATTGCCCCGAAACGATTTCAACGATCCGGCCGGCGACGTTCAAACCGGGACTGTACTGCCACTTCGTGCCGGGCTCAAACGCGAGCGGTCGCTCGGCCAGTTGGTCGACCGCCTCTTCGAGTGATCCATCGAACAGTTGATCGCCGGCCAACCCCGAGGTGTGGGTGATGGCATCGCGGATCGTGATCTCGCGACTCGGCGCTGCACCGTCTTTTAGCTTTAGATCCTTGTATGCCGGGATGTACTTGCTGACGTTGTCGTCCACACTGAGCTTGCCTTCATCCTGCAAGATCATGATTGCGGTCGCGGTGATCGGCTTGGTCATCGAGGCGATCGAAAACATCGTGAAGGTACGCATCTCCTTCTGTGCCTCGATGTCGGCCAATCCGACCGCGCCCAAATGCACGATCTTTCCCCGATGGCCGACCAAGGTTACGGCGCCAGAGATTTTCCCCTGCTCGACAAAGGTTTGCATGGCCGCATCGATTGCGTCGATCACGGGTGGCGGCGTGGGCGCCGCTTTTTTCGGTGCAACTACTTCCTGACCAGAGGCCGTGGACGCAACGGTTAGAATCATTGCGATGCAACAGGACGATAGCAGGCGAATCATGGAAAGTCTCTTGACAGGTGGGGAAGAACACTGAGACGGCGGCACCAGCGCCTTGTCAACGCTAAGTTTAAGGTTCAGCAAGAAATTGGCGTAAGCTTCCAGCATGCGTTTGACGAGTGAAACGAGACGGCAAGCTGGAAGCTTACCCCACTTTTCATTCTTGACAAACAACTAAATGATCCTGGCCATCGAATCACCCATCCGGGCGTACAACTCCCGCTGGTCGGCGGAGTGTTGCTGCAAATCGTCGTCGAACACCACGCGCCCGGGCTCGAAAATGACGAGGGTCGATGAACCGCCGAATCGGAAGTAGCCCTTTTCATCCCCTTTGGAAACCGGGACGCCCGGGCGATAGGTCTGGCAGATTCCGCCGACGCAGGTGGCACCGATCTCCAACAGCAAGACGTTTCCGAGCGTTTCGGTTTCTAGAATCGTGATCTCACGTTTGTTGGTCGCCAGGATGTGAATGTTTTGACACAACGCGATCGGATTGACCGAGTAGAGCGGTCCGTTGATCAAGCGCGCCGGTCCTGGTCGTCCGGCGGCGGGAAAGTGAAAACGGTGATAGTCGACCGGGCACAACCGAGACAGCAGCAAGCTTCCCTGGGAGTACCGTCGCGTCAGTTCCGCATCGCGAAGCAGCGTCGCCAAGTCGAACATCTGGCCCTTGACGAACAACCCCTCGCAACGCGAAAGATCGGGCACGCAGAGGTGTCGTCCGTCAGCGGGAAAGACGATGGTGGAGGGATCCGGATCGATCGGTCTGGCCGAGGGGTTCAGCTTGCGAAAAAAGAATTCGTTGAAGTTGGCGAAATCGTCTGGCTTGCGCGCAAACTCGCTCGCATCGAGTCCAAACTCCGCGATGAAGGGTTCGATTTTTTCGCGTGTTTTCGGTTGGTCCATTCGCCACCCATACCAGCGGGAAAACCACGCCCGTTTCACCAGCGCGGCCAGGGCGAGTTTTCCGCCCCACGTCCCATACGTCCAACGAAGCGCCTTGTCGCCGTAGACTTTTTCGACGCACGACTCGTCGCGGTAACGGTCGTGATAGGTGATTTCATCCATTGGCGAAGAATTGTTGACGAGAAGCGAGACGTGGGCGGGCGGCGTGCCATCTACCTTGATAACAAACGGAGGTGTTTTCTGTTAGCGGCAAGGCGAGAGCACTGGTGATTCGGTGTATGATTGGGAGCCGGCTTGGTTTGTCAATTCCGTTGCTCCACCCTTCACCGTCCGATCATGAATCTTCGCCCCTGGATGACCGTCTGTACGTTGGCCTTGCTGACTTCGCCGCTCGCGTTTGCCGCCGACGCCAAGCCTGAACCCGATGAAAAGGTCGTCTACAAGACCGTCGGTGACGTCGAACTGTCGATGCACGTGTTTCAACCCGGCCCGTCGGATGCGGCCGAACCACGTGCGGCGATCGTGTTCTTTTTCGGTGGCGGATGGAACGGCGGCTCGCCGAGCCAATTTTACGGGCAAAGCCGCGCACTGGCGGACCGTGGAATGGTTGCGATGTGTGCCGAATATCGCGTCAAGAAGACGCACGGGACACCACCGAAGACGTGTGTCGCCGATGGCAAGTCCGCGATTCGCTGGGCCCGTCAGAACGCGTCTCGCTACGGGATCGATCCGAATCGAATCGCCGCCGGCGGCGGATCCGCCGGCGGGCATGTGGCCGCTGCGACGGCTACGGTGACCGCCTTTGATGATCCGGCCGATGACACCACGGTCAGCTGCCGTCCCGACGCCTTGGTCCTGTTCAATCCCGTCTACGACAATGGACCTCAGGGATACGGTTACGACCGGGTTCAAGCGTACTGGAAAGACATCTCGCCGCTGCACAACCTCGGCAAAGACACTCCGCCGACGATCGTCTACCTGGGAACCAAGGACAAACTGATTCCCGTGGCAACCGGCCAGGCGTTCAAAGCCAAACTCGATGAGTTGGGCGTGCGCAACGAATTGCACCTTTATCAAGATGCCCCCCACGGTTTCTTCAACAAAGGCGACGCCTACGAAGACACCCTGGCCAAGTCGATCCGGTTTCTGACTGCCCTCGGGTTTGTCAAAGGGGAATAGGTCGCCGCAGGGAGCAAAGGCGGAATGAGATGGGGCAGCATGATACGGGCATCAATCACATTCTGCCCCGGATCATGCTGCCTTCTGTCTTCATCCGAATCGCGACTACGCTTTGGCCAATTTCGCCGCGACGCGTTCCAGCAACGTCTTGGTCAGTTTAATGCCTTCGTACTCGGAGACCTTGCCGCCTTCGTATTCGATGCCGACGTAGCCGTGGTAGCCGTGTCGCAGCACGATTTCCATCATCTTGAAGTAGTCGGTGTGGACTTCGTTACCGTCTTCGTCAAAGTCGTGCGATTTCGCGCTGACCGCTTTGGCGTAAGGCATCAATTCTTCGACGCCCTTGTAGCGATCGTACATCTTCGGCTCTTTCCCTCGCGACAGGTAGAAATTGCCGAAATCGGGGAGCGTGCCACAGTTGTCCATCTCCGTTTTGGCGATCGTCCCGGCCAGCCAGGCGCCGTTGCTGCTGAGGCCGCCGTGGTTTTCGACGATCACGTTCAATCCCTGGGGCTTGGCATACTCGCTTAATCGACGCAGTCCGTCGGCGGCCAATTTCATCTGCTCTTCGTAACTGCCCGAGCTGCTGGCGTTGACGCGGATGGAGTGGCATCCCAAGAACTTGGCGGCGTCGACCCAACGGTAGTGATTTTCCACAGCCGTGGTGCGTTTGGCATCGTCGGGGTCGCCCAAGTTTCCTTCGCCGTCGCACATGATCAACAGACTCTTGACGCCCAGGTCCTCGCAGCGGGTCTTCAGCTCGGTCAGGTACTTTTGGTCTTCGGCTTTGTCTTTGAAGAATTGGTTGACGTATTCGACCGCATCGATCCCGAATTCTTCCTTGGTGACGCGGGGGAAATCCAGGTTGGTCAGACCTTTGCTCGGATCGCGCAGGGTGCGGTGCAACGACCACTCCGCCAGTGAAATTTTGAACGGAGCTTCGCCCGACTCGGCGGCCAACAGCGGAGCCATGGTGAGTGAGGCGGCGGAGGCAGACGCAAATTGGAGAAATTGACGGCGGTTGGTCATGATCACGTGGACAGAACTGGGGACGGAGAATTCAAAACGACGCCGCCAATTCTACACCAATCTGGCTCCAAGTGGCGTAAGCTTCCAGCTTGCGTCTGCGGCGTGTAACGCAGAAGCTGAAGCTTCTCGACAGGCAAACAAGATGCTTACCCCACGGTGGCGTATGCTTCCAGCTTGCGTCTGCGGCGTGTAACGCAGAAGCTGAAGCTTCTCGACAGGCAAGCAGGATGCTTACCCCACGGTGGCGTAAGCTTCCAGCTTGCGACTGCGGCGTGCAACGCAGAAGCTGAAGCTTCTCGACAGGCAAGCAGGATACTTACCCCACGGTGGCGTATGCTTCCAGCTTGCGTCTGCGGCGTGTAACGCTGAAGCTGAAGCTTCTCGACAGGCAAGCAAGATGATTACCCCACCGTGGCGTAAGCTTCCAGCTTGCGTCTGCGGCGTGTAACGCAGAAGCTAAAGCTTCTCGACAGGCAAGCAGGATACTTACCCCACGGTGGCGTACGCTTCCAGCTTGCGTCTGCGGCGTGTAACGCAGAAGCGAAAGCTTCTCGACAGGCAAGCAGGATGCTTACCCCACGGTGGCGTAAGCTTCCAGCTTGCGTCTGCGGCGTGTAACGCAGAAGCTTGAAGCTTCTCGACAGGCAAGCAAGATGCTTACCCCACGGTGGCGTATGCTTCCAGCTTGCGTCTGCGGCGTGTAACGCAGAAGCTGAAGCTTCTCGACAGGCAAGCAAGATGCTTACCCCACGGTGGCCTCGTAGCGGTAGCCGACGCCGTAGACGGTTTGGACGATTTGGGGATGCTTGGGATCGATCTCGATTCGCTTTCGCAGCTGGCTGATCGTCTGGTCGATCGTCCGGCTGTTGGGGACATGGTCATCCTCCCAGGCGGAGCGGAACAAGTCGGCCCGCTTGACGACTTCACCCGGCCGGGCAGCGAGTGTTTGCAGGATCAAGACTTCCCGTCGGGTCAGCGAAATGGCTTCGTCATCGCGGCGGGCGCGAAGCTCTTTCGGGAACACCTCCAGTCCCCCCATCGAAAAGGGCTCGTCGGAAAAGGTCACCCGCGTGTCGGGGGACTCGGACAGGCTTCGACGTGCGACCGCTCGGATTCGCGCGATCACTTCTTTGGTCCCGAACGGTTTGACGATGTAGTCATCTCCGCCGAGTTCCAGTCCGATCACTTTATCGATTTCTTCCGCCTTGGCCGTGATGAACAAGATCGGCATCGTCGGGGACTGTTGACGAAAATACTTGCAAACGTCAAAGCCGCTGAGCCCCGGCATCATCACATCGAGGCAAGCGATGTCGGGCGGCGACGCGTCGAACAGGTCTTTGGCATGCCGTCCGTCCGCGGCTTCGGTGACAAGGTATCCTTCGTTCCGCAGCACTTCTGCCAACGCGGCTCGGGTGTTCGCATCATCTTCGGCAATCAAGATATGATGTGACATTCAATCACCGATCGGTAGGGTTAACGTAAAGGTCGCCCCGCCAAGGTGAGGTTCCGAGGACAGCACCAGGGTACCGCCATGGCGGACCGCGGCCCGTCGCGCGATGGTCAGACCGATGCCGGTTCCGCTGGGGGCATGAATCGAGTCGTCGACCCGCTGGAAGGGACGAAAGATCTTTTCCTGATGGGCTGTGGCGATGCCCGGCCCGTCATCGCTGACCACCACCCGCAACGCGCGCGTCGAAGCGGAAGCAGCGTGCAACAGGTCACACTCGATCACACAATGCCCGCCACGGGGGACGTATTTTTCGACATTGCTGAGCAGATTCACCAAGACCATTTCAACCACGTCTCCGTCGATCGAAACCTGATCTCGACACCGGCACACGGTCTCCAACGTCAGCCCCGCCGCTTTGAAACTGGGCGTGAATTGTTCCGCGATCCCACCAATCAACTCACCGATGTCCGTCGGTTCGCGTCGCACCCCGAGCGGCTTTCCGCTGGGGCGGATCATTTCCAACACGCCGCTGACCAATCGCTGCAATCGGCGGCTTTCATGATCAATGACCTCCAAACGTCTGGCAAGCGATTCACTCGCATCACTCTTGGTGATGCGTTTCAAATCTGACCCGGCCAATTCGGTGTAAAGCCGAATGTTGGTCAACGGCGTCCGCAATTCGTGCGACACCTGGCCGGCAAAATTGACGCGGCTCTTGGCCTCGCTGACTTGCCGTTGCACCGACGTCAGGACATAAAAACCGACCGACAGCAGGATCAGCGCGATGCCTGCCGACGACAGATAGGTGGGAATCGAGCTGGACAACGGGATCAGCGATTGATCGACGTGCAGCCTGAACTGCCAACTGGCCAACGGCGGCGAGAGCGGCGACGTGACCAGCGGTGGCAGTGAAAACTCATCCACCTCGCCCCATCGATAGACCAACCGCTTTGCCTCATCGACCAAGGTCAAGCTACCGATCGGGGTCGCTGACAGTTCGGCGAGTTCAACCTTGGAGCCCCCCTCGGTCGGTCGTAACGACGAGGGCGCAATCGACCGGCCGCGATGATCGGGCAAGGCGGCGATCAAATCCGCAATCCAACGGCTCCGTTCCAGCAACACGCCGACGGTGGATCCGTCCCCGCGGGTTCGCCAATAAACGACTTGCGCGCCGTCAGCCATGTACCATTGTTGCCAGGCCGATTCGGTGAACGTCGTTTTGGAAGCGACCTTGGCGCCGGATGATTTGGAATCCGAATTGACGTTCGGCAACGGACGCGCGTCGACCAGCCCGGGCAGCGCCGCGGCGACCTCGGTGGCATCGATGCCGACCGAATCACTGGGCCTGGGAAACACCATCGTCCCGGATGGATCGACGACAATGCCTTGCCGGACAATCGGGACCTCGCGGCGCATCCGCCGCAACGCTTCGAAGACCGATTGCGAAGCGTCGAGTTGTTCATTCAACCGCAACGCATAGCCGTCAAACAGTTGAACGATCCGGCGGTCGGCATCATACAGCTGGGACGAAAGCAGTGTGGCCAAATTCTCTTGCGCCGCCACCTGGCTGGCCTTGATTGCATTGGCACTCATCCACCCCAGCAGCACCATCGGTGCGGCGACCAGCAGGATCAGTGCGAGGAACAATCGACGCGGCATGGCATTTAGCGGTGGGACCTAGTTCTTGTCCGCCGGAGGTGGTGTTTTCACACGCATCTGCTGCTGCGCCGCATTCTTGCTTTGCTCGTATCGCATCGCTTTTCGCGAGTAATTCCATTCCGTCGGACTCTCGATGATCACCGATTGATCCTGATTGAGCTTGGCGTTGCGTTTCAGTTCCATCGACAGTTCCTCCCCGAGCTGGGCGCCGTAGAGGTCTTCGAGTCTTTGCAATTGGATGCTGTTTCCCAGCAGCAGCTCCTTGGCCTCTTCGATACGCCCGGCGTCACGCAGTGCCGTGGCTTGGACGTTCTTTTCGTTGGCCAGTTGGATCGCGCAGTAAGCCGCGGTTTCGTGATCGCATTCCCTGGCCACCGCTTCTTTGTCGTCGGTGAACCGAACCTCGATGCTGCTGGTCAACGTGTCGGTCGTCTGGCTGAGCATGTTCTGGTATTGGACGGTGACCGAGGCGAGCGGCCGTTTGCCGCCCGCTTTCCCGGCGTCGACTTCGACTTCGATCACAAAGTAGCGCTGTTGGCGGGCGTACAGTTGGGCCAACGGAATGTAGATGTCTTGTCCGCTGATGTCGGCTTTGTTGTTGAGCACACGGACGGGACGAATGCCCTCGCCGATTTTCGCGTGGATTTTGAAATCGCTGGCCACGACGCTCATCAAGTCGTTGAACTCTTTCTGAAAGACCGCGACCAGATCATCGGCTTGTTCGACAAACATGTGGTTCCCGCTGCCGGCCGACGCCAACCGACTCATCAAGTCTTCATTGTATCCGAGCCCGAGTCCGAGCGTGCTGACGCTGATCCCTTCTTTGACCAGCGACGCCCCCAACCGCTCCAACTCGCGAGGGCTTTTCGGCCCCACGTTGGCTTGACCGTCGGAAAGCAGGATCACACGATTGACCGAATCGCTGTCGAGGAACTTTCGGACTTCCGCGGCCCCTTTGCTGACCCCGGCAAACAGGGCGGTGCTTCCGCCGGCGTTGACCGAGCGAATTTTTTGGATGATCGATTCACGATCGGTGGCTTTGGTGGCCGGCACCAACACGGTCGCGGAATCGGAGTACAGCACGATGGAAACGATATCGTCATCACGCAGTCGGCGGACCGCCGCGATCGCCGCCTCGCGGGCTTGCACGATCTTTTGCCCGCCCATCGATCCACTTTGGTCGATCACGATTGCCGTGTTGACCGGCGGACGTTTTTTGTTTTGCGGGACGTCAAATCCGGTCAAGGAAATGCGGACGTGATTGATCTGCTTTTCCCCGGCCAGCATCGTCGGATTGGACACCCCGACGTCCAAAGACAATTGTTCGGCCCGCAACGTGTTCGATCCGCTGCCGAGCATTGCCGCCAGAGCCAGCCCGATCGCCAGCAGGACGGGCGCGTTTTTCCAATGAGTCGCAGACATCGTTTCGATTCCCTTTTTCAGGTGGTCATTCGTCAGCTGCGTCTCCGGGGGCGATCACGGAAATCGCCGACACACCGATCCACGCCGTTGGCACAGAACCAAGGGCACGCCGCAGCTATCCTAGTAAACGATGATTCCGCGATTCAATGGTCTGGATCGTCTCAAAACAATGTAAAAGAATTGTCACATCACTTTCGCTTGCGACCGAACAGGCCGCCGACCTTTCTCGGCTTGACGGCGTCCTTCGATTCGGCGGCCTGTTTTGCCGGCGGTTTCGCCCGTCCCTTGCCGGCCGGCGCGTCGGTGACGATCAACGGCACGTCAGCCTTGCGGGGCGATTTTGCCTCGCCGCCCAAAGCCGCCAGCATTGCCAAATCGTCGGCGTCGGCTTTGACCTTCGGCGCCGCGTCCTTGGGGTCGAGTTCCAACTTCGGCTTTTCGGAGACGTTGGGCGCGGTCGATCCGGCCGCAACGGCCAGTTTTTGGGCATCGGCGACCGACAGCTTCGGTCCGCTGGCGGGGTCGTTGGTCTCGATCTTGAGCGCCGCGTCTTTGCCTGAAACCGCTTTGGCCGCAACGTGGTCGGCCTTGTCGGTCGTTTTTGACGCGACCGGGCTGGCGGCGTACGCGGGGTTGGATTCACGCACGGCGTCCTGACGATCGGCCGGTGCCGGAGCACTTGGCGGCTGAGACACGCCCAAAATGGCGGCGGCCTTGGAGGCGACCACTGGCGTTTTTGATGACGCGGGTTCCGGTTCGACGTGCTGCAAGGCGGCAAACCCTTGGACTGGATCCGTCATGACTTGATCCGCCATGGCAGCCTCGGACTGCTCCATGGAACTCTCATCGGGCAACGCGTCGGCATCGTCGCTGGTCAAGTCGTCTGCCGAGAACAAGGCGGACGCGTCGTGACCGTGTTCGGCCAAGCTGGCCAACATGGCGTCGCTGAGTCCCTCGTCCAAACGACGTCTCCAGGCCGCGATTTCGTCGTCCGACAATCCGGCAGCCCGATTCAGGGTCATCGTGATTTTTCGATCGATTTCGGGCAGCGACGCATGGACGGTCAGCCGGCCGTCGGCGCGGTAGTCGAATCGCACTTCGACGTTGGTCCCCTTGGGCGTTCCTCTGGGCAGGTCGGCGACGACACACTTGCCGATCGGCGTCGCATTGATACCGCGTTTATCGCCGCCCTCGACGATTTGGATTTTGACGTTGGCTTGGTTGTTGACGTGGGTTCGAAACCGCACCATCTTCCGCGCCGGCAACTTGCTGTTGCGCGGGATCATGATCTTGCGTCGCGGTTTGTTGGATTTGGGGTCGAGCGCCAAGACGCCCAAATCATGCGAGTTGACGTTGCTGACGGAAATGCCGGTCTTGTCATTCGCGCCGGCGGACAACATGCCCGCGTACAACGCCGCGCCATGGCTGACCGCTTCGTCGGGCGAAAGCGATCGATCGAGTTCCATTCCGCTGAGTTGCTGCAGTTCGTCGCGGATCATCGGCATACGCGTCGAGCCACCGACCAAAATCAAACGCGTCAGATCCGGCCAATCGATGCCGGCGTCGTCGAGCACCAAATGAACGGTCATGATCGTCCGCTCGACCAGATCGGCACAGCGCTCGGAAAATTGCTGTTGCGTGATCTCGGTGCGCAACCGCCGGCCGTCATTGGCAAACGCAACGGTGACCGCTTCGCGTTGGGTGAGTGCGTGCTTGGTTTGGTTGGCCTTGCGCAGCAACTCCTGTTCAGCCTGGGGATCGTTGCGAGGATCGATTCCGTGTTCGGCAAGGAAGGCTTCGGCGATCAGATCAACGAGCCGGCTGTCCCAATCGATGCCGCCAAGGTAAACGTCGCCGGCGGTTGCAATGGTATTGAAATTTCCTTTTTCAATCTCCATCACGGTGACGTCAAAGGTGCCGCCACCGAGGTCGTACACCAACACCGTTTCACGTCGCTCGTTGGCAACTCCGGCGCCTAAAAAACCTTGCTGAACACCGTAGGTAATCGCCGCAGCGGTCGGTTCATTGATGATGTCCAGCACCTTCAGTCCGGCCAGCCGCCCCGCATCCTGGGTCGCCTTGCGGCAGGGCTCGTTGAAGAACGCCGGGACGGTGATGACCGCTTCGCTGATTCGGCCGAGTTTCAATTCCGCATCGGTTTTTAGTTTCCGCAGCACCAAGGCTTGGATGACTTCCGCCGGCAGGTGCTTGCCGCGGATCGCTTTTTCATAATATTGCTCGCCGACATTGCGTTTGGCGAACTGGGCCAAGCGATCAGGCTCCAACAGCCCGGCTTCGACGGCTTCGATCCCCACGATCGGGCGTTTCTGATCAAAGAACACCGCGCTGGGTGTGGTCAGGTCGCCTTCGGAATTGCGGATCGTTTCGGGCCGACCTTCACCGTCCAGGAATGCGACCGCCGAAAAGGTGGTGCCAAGGTCGATTCCGACCGGTAGCTGCGTCTTGCTGTCAGTCATAAAGAAAAACGAGTCGGTCCAACGGGGCGAATTAGAGAGAAAAGATTGTCGTAAGAACGCCGAACGGATCCCATTGTACCCGCCCGGTCGGTCCAACGTGATTCCATCCTGTACACTATTGTTCCCCGCGCCGACGTCGATTTCCGCTTTGTGAAGTATTTGCCCTCCCATGCAATGGCCGCAGCTCCCCGATTATGGATGTTTCTTGAGATGGCCGGAGAACGGCCAAGGGTTCATCCATCCCGACGACACGCCGATCGCGACTCAATTGATCCCCAGCCCGCGGGTGCTCAAAAGGGTGTCGTTCGATGGCGTTTATTACCACTACGTCTATGGACGGCTTCAGTTTCGGTTGCGACCGGCGATGTGGTTGCCGATCCGAATTGAAGCATTTGAAATCGGCGACCAAGTCGAAACGAAAGGCGTGGGGCTCGAACGCGAACGATTCGTCGCAACGGTCTGGGGCATGTACTACGTCCAACGCAAAGGTTGTATCTTGTATCGGCTGCGGCGTGGCGAACAACTGGTCCCCAAACTGTTTGCGGGCGACCAATTGCGGTTGCTGACGAACAAGACGACCGTGCGTCCGCCCACCACCCGGTATCGCGCTCCCCACTGGAACGGCAAAGGCGAAACCGTCCCCGACACCAAACTCGACGAGTAGATCAGCCATGCAACTCGGTTACGTCACCGCGATTCTTCCCGAAGCGAATTTGCAGCAGGTTTTTCAGACGGCCGCTGAAATCGGTTACGACTGTGTGGAAGTGATGTGCTGGCCGCTGGGCAAGGCGACGCGGCGGTATGCAGGCATCACCCACATCGATGTCCACTCGCTCGACGACGCAACGGTCGAATCCATCGCGACCCTTCAACAGAACAGCGGGGTCTCGATCAGCGGGCTGGGCTACTACCCCAACGCCCTGTCCCCCGATCGCAACGAAGCCGAATTGGCCGTCGAGCACATTCGGGCGGTGATCGTGGCGGCCCGTCGGCTGGGCATCGGCACGATGAACACGTTTATCGGGCGCGATTGGACCAAGAATGTCGACGACAATTGGCCGCGTTTTCTGGAGACTTGGAAACCGATCATCGAACTGGCCGAACAAAACGACGTGCGGGTGGGAATCGAGAACTGTCCGATGTATTTCACCAACGATGAATGGCCGGCGGGTAAAAACCTGGCCCATTCGCCCGCCATCTGGCAGCGGATGTTCGACGACATCCCCAGCGACCACTTCGGGCTCAATTACGATCCCTCGCATCTGGTCTTTCAGCACGTCGATTACCTTGCACCGCTAGCTGAATTCGCCGATAAACTCTTTCACGTCCATGCCAAGGACGTCCGCGTCGATCGGGCCAGGCTGGACCGCGTCGGCGTTCTGGCCAACCCCAACGAGTGGCATTCGCCGAAATTGCCGGGGATGGGCGACGTCCACTGGGGACAGTTCTTTGCCGCGTTGACGGACACGGGCTACGACGGACCCGTTTGCGTGGAAGTCGAAGATCGCGCCTACGAACGATCCGACCAGGACTGTTTGCGGGCGCTGAAACAGTCGTATCACTTTCTCCGCAATTACGTCGTTTGACGTTTCCCCGACAACGCATCGATCGCCGTGGGCGATCTCTATCCTCTATCATTCAATCACGCTTCACAACTCTTACGGATCTCAAACAAATGGAATCTTGGCCCATCGGTGTGTTCGCTTCGGTCGACGCCGGACTCGGCGTCAAATGGGACGTCATCAAAGAACTGGGACTTCCCACCATCCAATTGCACGCACCGCAGCCCGCCAAGCGTGACCGGGCGACGGCAGCAGAACTGAAGAAACAGCTGGACGAGATGAACGTGCGTTGCACGGCGGTGTTTGGCGGCTTCGAGGGCGAAAGCTATGCCGACATCCCCACGGTCGTCAAAACGATCGGCCTGGTGCCCGCGGAAACTCGCCAAAGCCGCTTGGCCGAAATGCGTGACATCGCCGATTTCGCCAAATGGCTCGGCTGTGACGCCGTTGCGTTGCACCTGGGATTCATCCCGCACGACAGCTCTGATCCGCAATACGCCGAGATCGTCAAGGTCACCGGGGAACTTTGCGATCACTGCGCCCGAAACGATCAATTCTTGCACCTGGAAACCGGGCAAGAGACCGCCGAAGGCTTGCTGGATTTCATCGCCGCAGTCGGCTGTGACAATCTGAAAATCAATTTTGATCCGGCCAATATGATTCTCTACGGCACCGGCGAACCGATCGAAGCGCTCCGAATGCTCGCCAAACACATCCGCAGCATCCACTGCAAAGACGCCACGTGGAGCGACAAACCGGGTGAAACCTGGGGCTGCGAAGTGCCGCTGGGAAAAGGCGATGTCGACATGCGAAAGTATCTCGAAACGCTGCACGAAATCGGCTACGAAGGCCCGCTGACGATCGAACGAGAAATCCCCGAAGATCCCGTGCGACAAAAGCAAGAGATCGGCGGCGCGATCGACCTGCTCACCCGACTCCGCGACGACATCCTGGGTTAGCCTCGCATTTGCTCCCGCAGCGGCGCGATGATTTCGCGGGGGACAAACTTTGCCAACTGTTCGTCGTCCTTGCTGACGCTGGCGATCTGTTTCAACAGCGAACTGCTGACGTGCGAGAACCGTTCGTCGGCCATCAGGAACACGGTCTCGACGTCTTCGTCTAATTGCCGGTTGGCCATCATCATCGTGAATTCGCCGGCGATATCGGTCATCGGACGAATCCCACGCACCATCAGGCGCGACCCGAGCGAGCGGACGAAGTCGACCGCCAGCCCGTCAAAGATTTCAACCCGGACGTTTTCGATGTCCTGGGTCACGGTCTGCACCAACTCGCTGCGTTGTTCCGGCGAGAACAGTGACCCCTTTTCGGCGTTGATGCCGATCCCGATGACCAATCTTTCAAACAAGCGACTCGCGCGATGGATGATATGTAGATGCCCCAGCGTGATCGGGTCAAACGATCCGGTGTAAACAGCGATCCGCCGCTCGTTAGTCTCATTCATGCGTGATTCGGGGGAAAAGGTTTCGATCGCTCGTTGGATCCAATCGAGTGGTGCCAAAGCGCTACGTCGACACCACCGCGTCAACGAGCCGCTCCAGGTCCGAGCTGTCATTGTAAGCATGAACGCCGGCCCGGATGCCGCCCCCGCGGCAGCTGACGACACAACCTTGTTCGAATGCCCGGTTGCGAACCGCCGCGGGATCTTGCCCAGGTACCCCAAAGGTCACGATGCCCGAGCGGTGCTGACGCTTGCCGGGCATCTGGGTCGGCAGACCGATGGCGCGCAGCCGGTCATCCAATTCAGTCGCCAACCCCAGCACACGGTCGCCGATCGCGTTGGGGCCATGTGTTTGGCGAATCGTATGGAACATCGCCACACTCGCTCCCAACGCGGCCGCGGCCGACATGTTGGCCGAACCCGGCTCAAACCGCGCCGCGGTGCGGCGAAGATCCAGTTTCGGGTCGGCATAATTGAACGTGTTCCGCACGCTGTTCCAACCGACGCTACAGCAGCGCAGACGCTCCAGATGACGTTTGCGGATCACCGCCACGCCAAAACCTTCCGGTCCCAGCAGCCACTTGTGACCATCGGCGGCCAAAAAATCGACATCGATCTTCTGCAAATCCAGATCAAACACTCCCAGCCCCTGGATCGCGTCGAGGAAGACCAAGACGCCCTCCGCGTGCGCCCGCTGGACGATCGCTTCCAAATCGGCGCGAAAACCGCTCGCATACCCGACCCAGGACAGAGAAATCATGCGGGTTGAATCATCGACATGGTCGAACACGTCATCCGGCTCGACACGTCCGTCGCGTCGCGGCACGATCCGCACCTCGACGCCACGCGAGGCCTGGTTTTGCCAGGGGTACAGATTGCTGGGGAACTCGCCGTCGGGAATCACGACCGAATCGCCGCTCTGCCAGGGGAACCCTTCGGCGACCAAATTGATTCCCGCCGACGTGTTGGGGACAAAGCAGACTTCGTCCGTCTCGGCGTGCAACAGCTCGGCGAATGCCTGACGCAGCGATTCCACCCGCCCCGCCCAAGTGGGCCAGACGGTATCGCCCTCGTGTTCGGCTTCGTCGGCATAGTTCCGCAGCGCCGCGGCAGCCGGCATCGAAAGCGGGCCGACGGCGGCGTGGTCCAAATAGGCCCATTTTTCCGTAATCGGCATTTTTTTTCGCCACCAGCCCCACGGGTCGGAGCGAATTTGGGTGTCAAAATCTGGCTGAAATGGCGTGCTTGGCATGATTTTGGATCGTCGAATCGCCCGTCTAAACGGAATTTACCGAAAAATTGTCCCAATCCGGGGCCAGAGTGGCTCTCGGTAAACTAGCGATATAGCGTAGGCTTGGGAAACATGTGCTCGGGCAACTATACTGCGGCCCTTTCCCGGCCGCGATACGAGCGTTACGTCTGGCCCTTCACTCATTTCACATTCGTCCCGAGGTTCAATTGATGCCCAAGGCACTCTGTCTTTTTAGCCTTGTCGCGTCGATCTTGGTCGTCAGCCTGTTCGTTTTAGACGCGGTTGCCTTACTGTCTGGCCAAACCAGCTTGGCGATTTTGGGTGGTGCGAGTCTGATGATGGACCTCACCTTTGCGATCTTGGGCGGCGTTCTGATCTACTTGAGCTGGTCGACTTATCGCGAGCAGCGATAGCGTTTCGATTCGATCTTGCGTCGGCCGCCGACCCGGTGGGATGCTTGCGCGATCGCTGAGGATCCTCCAGGGCGTCATCCCGAGTGATCTGAACGGTCCCCCCTGTGCCCTGATGCTCGGGGCCCAGATGGTCCCTCCGCGTGGCAGGCCACACGTTTCCATCCAACCGAGTCCGATCCGCCGTGACGCAAATCGATCGTTACATTCTGGGGCTGTTCTTCCGGACGTTTCTGGTCTGTTTCGCCTCGCTGTCTGGAATCTTTGTCGTTTTCCATGCCTTCCAGAACATGAACGACTTGGTGGAATTGGCCGAGTCACGCGGCGTCGGAATCTCCCGCGTGATGTGGTATTACTACGGCCCCTACATGCTGCTGTTGTTCGACTGGACCGGCGCGATCATCGCCCTGATGTCCCTGTTGTTCGTCGTCGGATGGCTGCGTCGAACCGGCGAGCTGACCGCGACGCTGGCCGCCGGCGTATCGCACGGACGCATTTTCCGCTCCATGATTTTCGCCGCTCTGGCCATCGTATTGGTTCAGCTGGGCAGCCGCGAATTGCTGTTGCCGACGATGCGTGATGCGCTGTCGATGAAGAGCAAGGATCTTTCCGGCGACGCCCCTCAACCGATCTTGCCCAGCTATGACAAAATCAGCGGGATCTTGCTCGGAGGCCACTCGATCCGGCCGCGCAGCAAAGAAATCCATCAGCCCAATTTCCGACTCGATGTTGATTACCCGGGCTTCGGCGAAGCCATCGTCTCGGTCTCGGCGCGCTGGTTACCGGCCGACGAGAACCACGACGAGGGCTACTTGATGCAAAACGTCTTCACCCCGCCGGCGATCGACTACATCCCCTCGGCGGGACGTGACGGACGTCTGATTTTGATGACGGCCCACGACCAACCCTGGATCGCTTCGGGCGAATGCTTCGTTGTCACGCCGGTCAATGCTGAAATCCTGCAGACCGACCAATCCTCCACCCGGCTGTCCAGCAGCAAGCAACTGTTGGAACGTCTGCGCAATCCCGCGGTCCATAACTCGATGGCGACGCGTGTACTGTTGCACGAGCGGATCATGCGGGTGCCGCTGGACTTTTCGCTGTTCTTGCTCGGATTGCCACTGGTTGTCAATCGCCGCGGCCGCAATCTGTTCATGATGATCGGCACCGCCATCGGTACGGTGATGCTGTTCTTCGCACTCAAGACCGCCGGCAGCGCAATGGGAGGCGGGGGCTACTTGCTATCGCCCGCGGTCGCCGCATGGATGCCCTTTCTGGTCCTCGGACCGATCGCCTACGTCAGACTCCGCGAAGTTGAAACGGTATGACGCCGCAACAGGTTTCGGTCATCATCCCGGCGCTCAACGAAGCCGAACGGATCGAAGCGGCAATCGAATCAGCCTGGAACAATGACGCGGGCGAAGTCATCGTGTGCGACGGCGGCAGCAGCGACCCGACCCCCCAGATCGCACGGGCGCGACGGGCGACCGTCGTCACCGCCCCACGCGGCCGCGGAACCCAACTCCGCGCCGGGGCCATTACCGCGACAGGAAGCGTCCTGCTGTTCCTCCACGCGGACAATCGATTGGGTGACGGCTGTTTCCAAGCGTTGTGCGAGCGCATCGACGCCTCGGCCCAACCGCACGCGTGCTGGGGGGGACTCAAGCAGCGAATCGAGGAGCCCGGACTTGCGTACAGGTTGCTGGAGTGGGGCAATGCAATCCGCATCCGTTGGCGGGGCATGCCGTTCGGAGACCAAGCGATCTTTGTGACGCGAACGTTGTACGACCACGTGGGAGGATTCCCGTCGGTTCCCTTGATGGAAGACGTCGCTTTCTCCAAAGCACTGCGACGACAATCTTGGCCGATGCTGGTTGATGCGATCGTCCACATCGACGCGCGGCGCTGGAAAAAACGCGGCGTTTTGAGACAGACCGCTCGAAACTGGGGCCTTCAACTCGCTCATTGCTTGGGAGTGTCTGAAACTCGTCTTGAAAAATGGTACCGATGATTCGTGGGGTTTTTGCTGTTTCCAGCTCGAATTCTCGTTCGAATGCGATCCGGGACCTTGCGGCTGGCTGCACTGAATTTAGAATCGATTGCCTGTCTGAGGGCGCGCGATTGATGCAGTGAGTGTTTGATCGGGACAAACACGCAATCACGTTCTGCCGCTCGGATGACCCCTCGAGGTTATCGTTTTGCTTACTGAAGCCACCGTTGAAGAGATGTTCCGCAAGCTGATTAGCGACCCCAAGCGTGGGGAAAACGTTTTTGATGAAGCAGAAGATCTCCTGGACGAAGAACTCCGGCCGGAAAGCCCACTGCGGCACCGACTGAGCCAGGAGTTAGAGGAACTGCGAGAGTTGGCCGAGAAAGCTTGATCACCTCTCCGAAAAATCGCGACCACCGATGTCGCATCAACCAAAGAAAGCCGCGACGGAATGATTCCGCCGCGGCTTTTCTGTTTTTGACGTTCGGTCGCTGAGTCTGACTAGCGGTTCAGGGTGATCCCGAAGGTACCGCCGACCATCAAGTAGTCTTGATCGTTGTCGCCGCCTCGCAGGATGGAGTTATCCAGGTCCCCGCCCCGCCACAGACCGCGAGCGACATCGATCAGCTGGAAACCGGCTCGCACCGTGATCGCACGGGACAGTTGGTAGCCGAGTTCGCCGCGGACATCAAAGCCGAGGAAAAACTCTTCGTTGCGAGTGTAGTCGCGGTCGGTTTCCTCATACAGGATTCGAGTGACTTCATCGCCTTCGGCAATCGTGTCGGTTCCGTCGTACACGACCGCTTCGGTGTGTCGGTTGTTGAAGCTGCTTTGGAAGTTCGCCCCCGAGAAGACTTTGAAGTCGGTCGCGAAGGTGAATCGATCAAAGAACTTGAAGTATCGGAATCCGATCTGTCCGGTGATCGCTTCGTTCTCGGTGAATGCCTGGTCGGTCGTCATCAACTCCGACGCGGCACCGTAGGTGGTGACCAAGTTCGGACGTCCGGCGACTCCGTCTGCGATCTGATCCGGGTCGTTCGAACTGATGAAGTTCTGCCGAACGTTGGTGTCTTCAATTCGGAACCAGCGGAACCCAACCATCGGCTCCAGGATCCCACCATAGTGGTACGGTTCCAATCGCCACGTCTTGCTCAGCTCGTAGCTGTCAAAGTCGATCACGTTCTCGCTTCGCTTTTCATCGACGAATCGATAGTTGAATCCGCGATTGTTGCTGATGCCGGGAATCGCTTCGAATCCGAACGGAGGCGCGGGGTTGGTCGCTTCGCCGTCAAGCTCGTCTTCGTTGAAACGATTACCGCGTTCCTTGCGGACGCTGAAAAACTCGCCGACGTCATTGTCGACCCAGCTGAACAACCAGCCCTTGTCCTCGTCGGGCAACATGAACCCGATTTCGTAACGATGGCCCCAGCCACTGTCCAGACCGGACTCGAGGCCTTGAGAATTGTTTTCCAGTTCAGGCCGCGAACCATAAAGGTTCAAGCGGTCGTAGGTGGCGAACCAACCCGTATTGGCTCGCTTCTTTGGCTTCATATCCGCCAAGTCCATATCGTAGATCGGCTCGAACCAACGGAAGTCGGGATCGAACTGAAGCGGATCCGCCACGGGGACGTGCTCCTGAGCCTGGGCCGAAGCCATACCACAGAGCAGTACAAGGGATCCAAAAATTCTAGCCGTCAGCTTCCGTACCGACATCGCTGTTCCACCGTCTATTAGAAGTCGTCCGTAGTGACCGCCGGAATCTGCCTGCAGATTCCATCAGCGGCCCGCGTTGGGGTGCATTGACCGATTTTCTCGTCTCTCTTGACACAAAGATTCGGTCGTGACGGTCTTATCGGACAGGTGGAACGCCAGGGCTTAGTCTGATTATCGCGAGAAGTGGCAAAAGTCCGAGAATCTTGAATACCGGCACAGTTTCCCAGCGTCACTTTTTCCCCAACGCACGTTTGCTAGCGAAAAAATCGGTCAAGATTTGTCCGCAAGGCTCCGCCTTGACCCCCGCGACCACCTCCGCCTGATGATTCAGCCGATCGTCGCTGAGCAACCGAAACAGGCTGGTCACCGCGCCGGCCTTGCCGTCGCTGGCACCGAACACCACCCGCGGAATCCGGGCCTGCAGAATCGCCCCGGCACACATCGGGCAAGGCTCCAGGGTCACGTACAGCGTCGTGTTTTCCAGCCGCCAATCGCCGATCGCCGCGGCCGCTTGCGTGATGGCAATCATCTCCGCATGCGCCGTGGGGTCCTTCAACATCTGCCGCTGGTTGGACGCCGCCGCGATGATCTGGTGATCGCGGATCACGATCGCCCCGACGGGCACCTCGTCGTGCTCCACCGCTTGAGAGGCGAGTTCCAGGGCGCGGCCCATGAAGTGCTCGTCGATCTGCTGCTGTTGCATCACCGGCAGACCTACTTTGCCGCCGTGATTTCAGAAGCCTGCAGCCGCCGCAGTTGGATGTTGCGGATTTGCGAATCACACTCAAAGTTGGCAATCCCCAGCGGGGTGCAGGGATCCATTTCAAAACGGATGTCAAACTCGTGGTCCTGTCGCGGGTGGCTGAACAGTTCCGTGCCGTCGACCCAGGCCGTGATTTTCGTGGTCTCCACTCGCACCCGGGCGCTGTACCACTTTTTGTCCTCATAGCTCATGAACATCGTGGTTTCGTTGTCGCTGGCGTCGCGCCCGTCGATGCTGCTGATCCCGGTGATCCCGCCGCCCCAGCCGCCCATCACCAGACTGACGTACTGGTCCGCGACGGGAAACGTAAAGGCACAAAGGAAGTCATAGCCCGAATCGCGTCGACATTCCCAGCGGAGTTCATAGTTGTCCCGCGGCAGCGGCTTCGCGTGTTTCGATTTCGAATCGTCCGCCCCGGTTTTGGGTGGGTCACCGTCAAAGGGGCCCGTCCAAACCACACCGGTCAGCGGGTCGCCGTGCTCCATCTTGATCACGTCATCCTTGAGGATCACGTCGCCTTCCCCTCCAAATTGACAGGCCTTCCAGTGGCCCGTGAGCGAGATCCAGGCAGCCTTTTCGGATTTGTCGGCGGAGTTTTTGGCCGTGGTCCCCTTTTGTGCGGCAGAGTTTTCCGAGCTCTCGCCCCCCGCGGCCTCGGCCGGAGACTGACCCACCGTTTCGGCTTGCTGAGCTGTCACTTGCTGAGCTGTGACTTGCTGGGAAGGCGTCACGGTTGTTACAACCGCCGCAGCGACGAGGGCGGCGAACATCATTCGGCCGCGGGTGAGGGTTCGATAGAGACGCTGCACGTTGGTGTCCTCTTGCCTAGAGATCGATTCGCTTCACGATTCAGTTTCAGTTCGACCAGACGACATCCGGCCCGCAACCAGTGGGCCGACAATCCAACCAATCCAATGCGTCCAATCACCGGCATCACCATACTCGGCTTTCGCCTTGGCGTCATCGCTCTGGCGCTCTATTGGATCGCACTTTTTCTGGGAACACACTGGCCGGCCGGGATCGATGTCGGCCCCCAGCTGAATGACAAGGTGAAGCACTTTTCCGGCTACTTCGGCCTGGCGATCCTGTGCTGCTACGTCACCCAGTCCCCCGGCAACGATCGAAGCCGGTCGGCGCGGCGTTTTCTGGGCGTGATCATCGTCTTGACGGCCTACGCCAGCATCGACGAGCTGACGCAAGCGTTCTCGCCGGGCCGGCACCCCGATGTTTTCGATGCCCTGGCCGATGTACTAGGGATTTTGACCGCCGTCGGCCTGTACCTCGCCGCCCGTCAAATCGTACGTCGATTCTGGTCGCCGCCGGTGTCCGCCGAAGCCATCGAATCTTGACGCACGACGCAACGACAGGGCTGCGAGGACGCGACATTACAGACGGCACAAATCGGGATCTCAGCCATCGACATCCCGGACGACATCGATTTCGCACGCTCCTGCTCCAACTCCAATGCCTCTTGCTCGACGCATTTTAATTTCAACTTGGCGATGCGTTGACGCAGCAAACGCGAATGCTTCTCCATCTCGGCTAGCTGCTTTTCCAGCTTCTCCATTCGCCGTTCATCGCTGACCCTTAGGAGACGTTCGGTCAAGTCGAACAGGATCAACACACGCAACGCTTTGATCGCCGTCCCCCGCAAACGGTACGCGCGTGCCAGATTCGACAGTTGCTGGATCCGCATCAAATCGGCCAGACGGGTCGCCTTGGCCAAACTCAGGGTGCGCAAGAACGAAACCAGCGGCAGCAGGATGATCGCCAAATCGATCCAGTGCTCTTTGCAATACTCCAACTTCTTTTCTGCAATCGACACCATCAAGATGAATTCGGCCGCGAATGCGAACCAAATCACTCCGGTCCCGCCGTGCAGCAAGATCCGCAACCATCGGTATGCGGCGACTTGATCTTTGAGAAAGAACTCGATGATCAAGATCGGCATGATCAGCAGCGCGACGACCATCATCGGAACGCTGAAATGGCGTTCCAGTTGACGCTGCAAACGGCGGCCGCCACGACGCCAACCCAGTCCGGGCAACCAGATCCGTCCGTGCATTTCAGGGCTCCGGGCGCACATCCGAAGCGCCGGACAGATGCAAAACAACCCGCTGTGCAGATGGTGCCGCAGGTGCGCGCGATCCCAGGGACGTGTCACCCAGTGCACGATCGCTTCACCGGCCACGACACACCAAATCCCCAGCATCGCCAACAACACCGCCCCTTCCAATCCGTACGGCGCCACCACCGCCATCTCGTCCGCCTCCAAACTCTCCGCGTCGATCAATTGCTCGGCACGTTCCTGTAGCCCGGGAAGGTCGACCCAAATCACCACCAGGACCGCCAAGCAGACCAGGTAGATCATCGCCAGCGAAAACATCAGCACTTCGTTGCGTCCGGCGAACCACCGCAACCACACTTTGGTGCCGAAACGCTTTTTCATCTCGAACTCCTGATGGCATGGACGATGCGTGCGATCAATCGGTGGTCAATCCGCAACCCGGGATCCGCCCCCCGATGAGAGGATTTTAGCAGACGGATCGGTAAAGCGTCCGGGCACCTCCGCTTGTCTTCGCTTCGCGGTATTGTCCTCTAGGCACCGGATGACCACGACCGGGGCGCCAGTCGCAGCGCCGAACGACGCCCGCCGACCGACGACGATCTGACGTCCGCCCCGCCGCATTTTGATGGTCGTGCGGGTACACTCAGCGCATGAACGAAGAAAATCAGCCGCCCGAACCGTCGTCCCCGGTCACGTCCCAGTCGCCCTGCATCGACCGCTGCGCGATCGACGCATCACAGACCTGCCTGGGGTGCTTTCGCACGCTCGACGAAATCGCCCGCTGGTCCCTGATGACGGAAGACGAAAGACGGATCACCAATGGCCGCTGCCGCCAGCGCCGCAGCTCAAAAAGGGGACGGGGGTAATAAAAGGCACACGATCTTCTGCCCCTAGTTCTCTGCCGACTCCTCCCCCTGCTTGTCCACCTCTTTCTCATCCTTGATCACCAGCTTGGCCGGCAGCTTTTTGCCCTCTGGAATGAACTTCATCGAAATTGAATTGACGCAGTGCCGGGTGTTCTTTTCGGTGAACCGTTCGCCCTCGAAAACGTGTCCGAGGTGTCCGCCGCAGTTGGCGCACAGAATCTCGGTCCGGTAGCCATCGGCATCGGTTTCGCGCCGCACGGCACCCTTGATTTCGTCGTCAAAACTTGGCCAGCCGCAATGGCTTTCAAACTTGTCGGCGCTGCGGTACAGCTGGGCGTTGCACTGGCGACAGATGTAGGTGCCGGGGTCCTTCGTCATCGTGTAACCGCCCGGCCCCGGCGGCTCGGTGCCTTTGTTCAGAATCACGTAGGCGGCATTTCGGTCGAGCGCGTTGTACTCGGCGACGAATTCCAACTTCTGCTTCGGCGCCAGTTTTTCGTTTGACTCTGTCACGGTTTTGTTTTCCGATTCGGGGGCATTTTTAGTGGGCGATTTTTCTTCGCCAGATTCTTTCGCGCCGGATTCTTTCGCGCCTGGGTCGGACGACTCGGTCGCGCGCTCGGCCGGAGACGAATCGCCGACCAAGACCACCGGCTCCGACGGATCCGTGGCGGCTTGCTGGGATGCTAACGGTGCGTCAACGCAGCCGCAGACAAACGCCAACAGCAGACCGCCGATCAGCCCAGCACCGCTGGCCGAAGCCATGCCCGTTGATCCGTTGTAACGATCGAGATTCTTCAAATAGTTATTCACCGAACATCGTCTCCTTCAAGACTCGCCAAAAGTAAAGCATCACACCCATGATACCCGTCAGGGCAACAAACAACCAAAGCATAAATGGCCCCAAGATCGCCAGATTGCCCAAGAACCACCCGTTGACGAGCCGATCCCATCCGAAAATCGAGAGCATCGTGCCGGCACAAAGATAGGGACCGAACGGGATTTCCGAGTTGCGAGTGATGATGAAATAGACCAGAACGATCGCGATGGCGGCAATCGGGGCCAGGAAGAACGACATCACGGCGCCTTGCCAGCCGATGAACGCGCCAATCATTGCCATCAACGTCACGTCGCCAAACCCCATCGCTTCACGACGCATCGCCAGACTGCCGACGATCCGAATCGCCCACACGACGCCGCCGCCGACGCCCAGTCCGATCAACGCCGTCAGCAATCCGATCCATGCGTCTCCCCCGATGCCGAAGACGATTCGAACGCCCACCGCACCGATCAACCACATCGCCAACAGGGCTTTCCAGGGGTTGTAGGGCTTGTTGCGGACCAGCGACGCAAAGAAATATTCGAACGCTTTGAGCGGCCCGCGACGCAGAATCAATCGGCGATTGGACAACGCAAAACACCACATCGTCCAAATCCCCACCCCCGTCCACCAGCCCGTCGGACCGGTCCACTTCGGAGCCTCCGCCGGCGCCGGTAAATAAAACGCGATCGGAACCAACACACCGTTCAAATCGAGTGCCGGCAGAAACGAATCGGTCATCGACACACAGGCCACAACCAAAGCGATCAACGTGCCCGGAATCGTGATCTCGTCGGGAATCGTTTGCTCGTCGAAATCGATAAACGTCGCCGCGACCATCAACGAAATCATGATCAGATGCGACACAAACACGATCGTCATCCATGGCTGGACCCCGGCGATCACCGCCGGCACGCGATCTGCTGGCGGGAGCAACAGCCCCGTTTGCGTGAGGAACCAGTAATACAGCGGGATCCCGATCGCCATCGCCAGCTCGATCAACATCGGCCGGATCCAAAACCCGCTGCCGTGAATCGAGGCTTCGCGACGCAATCCCAGCCAACCGACGATCGGGATGCGATCCGAAGTCTTGCGGGGCGGAGCCGTTTCATCAGCCGGCACCCAAGGCCCGATCAAACGTGCGTCCCAGGCCAATCGATAAATCGCCCAATTGGCAAGCACACCGATCGCGATCCCCAACATGGCGAGCAACACCAATCGCAGTTCGATCGGTAGCGATATCCAAATTGCGATCAAAGAATCAGTCTCATCGGGAGGTCCGTTGATGCGGGGCACGACGTGTTCGCCGCCGAGGACGGATGGTCTACATTGTTGAATGTATCTGCCCCCGGGTGAACCCCAGTAACCACTGCGAACCCCGGCAACCGACTCCATCCGCTCGTCCGCTCCATGACCGCCCCTGAAACGCTCCGCTTCGAAAACCATCGACTGATCCTGATCGACCAGACCAAGCTGCCCGGCGAATTGGCCGAACTGGTCTGCACCACGGTCCGGCAAACCCACGACGCGATCCGTCGACTGGTCGTGCGTGGTGCCCCGGCGATCGGCATCGCCGCCGCCTACGGCGTCTGCCTGGCTGCCGACGATCCGGCCTACAGCGAGCCGGACGATGGTTCCGAATCGGCCCCGCAATCGCGATACATCCACGCGATCGAATACCTGGCGACCAGCCGCCCGACCGCGGTGAATCTGTTCTGGGCCCTGGACCGGATGCGCCGCGTCGTTGAATCGACGTCGCAGGAAAACCTCAAAAACGCCCTGGTCGCCGAAGCGAAACAGATCCACGACGAAGACCGCCAGATGTGCCACGCGATCGGACGCAACGGGGCTCCGTTGTTATCTGGAATCGACACGGTGCTGACGCACTGCAACGCCGGCGGACTGGCCACGTCGACCTGGGGAACAGCGTTGGCGCCGATCTATCACTTGCACCAGAGCGGAAACGCGCCCAAAGTCATCGCCGATGAAACGCGGCCGCTGCTGCAAGGCGGACGGCTGACCGCATGGGAACTGTCGCAAGCCGGCGTCGACGTCACCGTGATCACCGATTCGATGTCGGGTTCCCTGATGCGACAAGGCGTGATCCAAGCCGTCATCGTCGGCGCCGATCGAATCACCGCCCGAGGTGATGTGGCCAACAAGATCGGGACCTACCCCGTCGCGGTGCTGGCCCGACATCACGGGCTGCCGTTCTACGTCGCCGCCCCGACCAACACGTTCGATTTAGCACTCGATTGCGGCGATGACATCCCGATCGAGCAGCGGAGTCGCGATGAAGTCGCCGCCCCGCACGGGGTCGGCATCGTTCCCGACGCGGCCGGTGTGCTCAACCCGGCCTTCGACGTCACGCCCGCCGAACTGGTCACCGCGATCATCACCGAACGCGGCGTGATCCAACAACCGACCAGCGATGCCATTGCAAGACATTTCAGTGCCTAGCAACGAATAGGAAATACACGTCGGATCTTATGCGTGGGATAGGCTTCCAGCCTGTCAGTTCAGCATTGAAGCACCTGGAAACCTATCCCACCGGTTTTCCGATTGTTGCTGAGAGCGATTTGCATCAGCCGATTCGCGTGAGCGGCGACCTCTTTCGCGTCGCTGCGAAAATCAGGTAAGAAGATTACGGAGGTAAGAAAATGATGAAATGCACCATCCATCCGATCCAACCAATCTTCCTACCACCAAAATCTTCCTACCATTCCAACTAGCGATCATGCCCTGCCGGATCGCTGACATTCAGCGGAGGGTTGGCAGAGTGATTTCACGCAGACAATTCGTTGACAAGATCCACTACGCGGTGGATAGGGTAAGCATCCAACCTGCGCCGCCTCAGCGCCGCTACTCCGGCACCGTCACGGTTTCGCCGCCGGCTCGTGTGGAAAGATTCCGCCAGAGGTCCAAATTGATCGAATCGGTGATGAATCGCACCGAGCCATCCATCATCGTGACGTTCACACCACCCTGGTGGTAGCTGCGGCTGGTCACGGCCGCCTGAGTCAGCGCGGTCGTGTCTCTGCCCTCGCGGATGTTCGTGAAGTCGACATCAAACTCACGACCACTGACCTCACAAATCACTTTGCGGTTGGGAGAAAACGTGGTCGTGAATCCCGATTGATGAACGCGTCCGTCAACCCATTCGGTGTGGCCGGTGTCGGTTTTAAAGCTGCCGCCCAGGGCACAGATTTCGGCGGGCTCGAGCGGTGTCGGGATCGTTCCATCGATTTCCACGTCACGGTAGTACGGCGTCCTGGCTTTGACTTCGCCGAACCCGAGCGTGTTGCTCAGCCCATCCAACACATCGCGGAATCGCGACACACGGCCGGCGACAAACGACCCCGGACCGGTTTGGTTCGTATTGGGATTGAATACAAACCACGGTCCGGCGTTGTAGCCGTAGCTGAGCGGATAGTGGTAGGGATTGCCGTCGTCATCGTTGCGTTCAAAGTCGTTGACGTCGCTGGGGCACAAGTAAACCGGCACGCGAAAACTGGAGACTTTGATCGATTCGCCATCCACCGTGATCCGGGCCGCCCCGTAGCCGGCACTGAAATCGATTGCCGACGCCAAGGCGACGTTTTCGACGTAGGGCAAAATCCTCGCCTGCGTCGACCAACCGTCGCCAGTCATCGCCGGTCGCGTCCAGGCCGGGGGCAGACGTTTGGTGGCCGATTCGTAATTGTGAACGGCCAAAATCATCTGCTTCATGTTGTTGGTGCAACTCATGCGCCGCGCCGCTTCGCGAGCCGCCTGAACGGCCGGCAACAACAATCCGACCAGAATACCGATGATCGCGATCACGACCAGCAACTCCACCAAGGTGAAGGCGTTTCGTCGCGACCGGGTGGTGGTCGACAGCGACATGCAACGCAGCGACATCAAACGGGGCTGGGCAGGCATGATGGAGTATCTCCTCGGATCGGTTCCGTCCCTGGGGGGGACGCCCCGGTTGTGCGGGTGAAAGGTAGGGCTGCCGTGTCGACCGCGGCACTAACGCTAATGAGAATTGTTCTCGACAAGTATTCTGCGAAGCCGAGATCTTTTTTGCAAGAGGTGCAGCGAAAAAAGATCGGAGCGGAAAATCAACGGCCTTGCATCACGACCAGCGGCGCCAGATCGCGGTCGAAATCACGCTTGGCCGACGCCAGCGTGATGACCAGCGGGACCGCAACCAGGCACAGCCGAATCGTCCCGACGATCCAAGGCCGTTGGTGCTTCAGCGGCGCGATCTCGGTCACCCAGCACAACAAGGGCGCCAGACAGATCGCCACGGCGCGTCCGCCAGGGACGCGTCCGAAAAAGTGGCCGATGAACAACACGCCGAACAAGCCGATCACGCCGACGGCAATCAAGACCGTCGGCAACACAGGCGGCGCTGTAGACGGTCTTTCGCCGGACACCCCACGTCGACCGCTGGCCATCACCCAAGCCACGGTCGCGGTCCCCAGCAACGCGGCGACCATCGGCATCGCCGCCTCGCCGCCTCTTAAATATCCCGCCATCATCACCGTCGCGGCGGCCGATTGAATGGCCAGACCGAGACTCAGTGGGATTGAAACCCCAGGGCGTCGACGCCCCAATGCGAACATCAACCCCCAACAACTCCCCAACAACGCCCAACAGACACCGAAGCTGATCGCCGCTTGCCAGGCCGTCCATGTCTCCGAATCGCTCACGTACACCGAACCGTGCAGCAGAATTCGCGGCGTCAGCAAAATCAAACCGATCCGCAACGCCCACGCGAACCGGTTGCCGACCGGCGGCAACGCGGCGACCGATTCGATCAACAACGCCGCGGGAATGACGATCAGCAACAACCGATCCAGACCGCCGGCCGGCGGCAACGCGACGTGCAGGTCCTCGACCCGCAGCCCCACCGTCAAGCCAACGGCGACCGCGATGCCACATGCCGCGTTCAGCCAAGCGGCCGTCGGCGACCTGGGCAGCCAAAGCAGTACCACGGCGATCGCAGCGCCGGCGGCCGCTGCGGCCGCGGTCGCCTGGACATACAGCAGCGGATCGGGCATCCGTTACTCGCGAACGCCTTCGCAATCGATGATGATCAACGCCGTGTCGCCGATCGGGCCGATGGCTCGCTTGTCGAAGCCATAGTCGCTTCGTTTGAGCGCAAGCTCGGTGGAGAAGGCGACGCGTTTGACCTTTTTGAAATCGTGTTCCTTTCCGCCCATCAAAACGAGCGTGATCTTGTTGGTCGTTCCGTGCATCGTGAAGTCTCCGGTGACTTCATAACCGCCATCAATCGGCTTGACGCTCGTACTGCGGAACTCGATCGTGGGAAACTGTTTGGTGTCAAAGTAATCGGGCTGACGCAGGTGTTCGTCACGCGCCTTGTTGGCCGTGTCGACGCTATCGACTTTGATCGTCAACGAAAACGTCGACTTGGAAGGATCTTCGCGGTCGAGCGAAAACGTGCCGGAAACATCATTGAATCGGCCATGGATCCAACTGATGTCCAAGTGCCGAGCCTTGAAACTGACCGAGGAGTGCACCCCGTCGTATTCGTAAACGTCGGCCGCCGAAACCGAGGCTCCGCCGGCAGCCGACAGGGTGCCCAGCAGGAGAGCCAAGACCAAACTCGTACAGTGATTTCGCATCAGTCGTTTTCTTTCAAATTGGAATCGAAGTCGGTTGACGGGTCGCACGCGCAACTCGCCCAGTCGGAACTGTATACCAAAACCGACGCTGGACCGGGGCCGACAGCCCGGTGCTTGACGACACGGCCGATCCCCTATCGGAATTGACAGCTCCTCAGTCACGCTCTCCGGTAGCAGTTTGGTGTCAACACACCTTAAGCCACCCTCCCTGCCAGGCAACGCTGGGTAGCATTTTTTAGCGGTAGGGCGCGAGCCCTCCGGTGTTTTGGCAAAGATAAGGAACCGGAGGGCTCGCGCCCTGCCGCTAAAACCGGACGAAACACAGGGAAAAATGCTTCACAGCGTTGCCTGCCGGGGAGGGTCGAGCGAAGCGAGGGGAGGGTCTGTCTGCATCATCAGATGATTTTGAACCACGACGCCCCCTCCCCGGCCGCCCCCTCCCCGGCCGCCCCCTCCCCGGCCGCCCCCTTCCCGGTCGCCCGTACCTCGCGTCCGACCCTCTCAACACGGGGAGCGACATGAAGTCTTTGGACTGAAGTCGCTACCAATGCTGCCTGGCACGCGAAACGGGAAGAAAAAAAACTGTCAAGCCGACAGAATGTCGCAACTCGCCGGTGAGTTCGTTATAGTTAATGCAGGGGGGCGTGTAGCGGAAAAACTGCCGACCGACTGGTGGGGCATTCTTTCGCACCGTCAGTCGATGAGGAGGAACCACGGCGTGACGAACCGGGTTTCGGGATCGGAAAGGGCCGTTTTCAACCCGAGCGACGACCAAAGACTTTTTACAAACCTATCTAATCTGCGAGAGGCTTGAAATGAACGAAGTGAAAGTGGCTCAGGATTTCATGCGTCGCAAATTGGTGACGCTCTCTCCGCACACGAAAGTGCTTGACGGTGTGGCGAGACTGTTGCGCGACAACATCTCCGGTGCGCCGGTCGTGGATGATCAAAATCAATACGTCGGCGTGTTCAGTGAAAAGGCATGCATGAAGGCGCTCAGTGGTTCGGTGGCCGCCGCGATCGAACTGGGGATCAGCGCGCCCAAGGTCCGCGAGTTCATGAAACGTGATTTGATAACGCTTTCACAAGATGACGACGTCTTTCGGTCGATCGATCACATTCTCAGCAAGCGCATTTCCGGTGCGCCGGTGGTAGACGCCAAGGGAAATTTTCTAGGGATCTTCTCCGAGAAGACGGCAATGCGAGTTTTGGTCGCCGCACTCTACGACCAGGTGCCGGGCACCAATGTGGGTTCCTACATGAACCTGGATCGCAATCGAATCATCGACGAAAACGATTGCCTGCATGACGTCGCGAGGAAGTTCGAAGAAACGCCGTATCGCCGACTGCCGATTCTCCATGGCGAAAAGCTCGCCGGTCAGGTCAGCCGACGTGACGTGCTGCGCGCCCAACATCGCATCGCCTTGGAAGTCGCCGATCGCGTCCGCCGAAACGGTGCATCAGGCTCCATCGCGGAGTCGGCCAAGGACCATGAGGTGGGCGACTTTGCCGATACCGCGGCGCTCACGCTGGGGCCCAACGCGGACATCCTGCAAATCGCACAGCTGTTCTTGAACTCTCCCTACCGACGGGTTCCGATCGTCAGCGGAGGCAAACTGGTCGGCCAGATCAGTCGACGTGACTTGCTGGAAGCCGCCGCCGATCTGCTGCGTCCCGACCCCGCCCGGCACCAAGCGAGCCCGCTCTACTTGAGCCCCCTGGCCGACTCGCTGCCGCCATCGATGCGCTGAACCAGAATCGATTCGCTGCGACCCCGCCGGGGTCGGTGGGAAATTTGCGACGCCCTTCCCGGAGGTGGCGCTACGCTGACCTCCGGCTACTCGCTGAAATCCCTCCGGGATACCGGATTCGCGAGGGCGAATCGGCTGATATCCCGAGCGCCACCAGCCGTTTGGCGCGAGCCGACGGGCGCTCGTTGGTCGCTGGCATGACCCCGAAGGGTGTCAAAGCCAGTAGCCGGAGGTGAGCGCAGCGACACCTCCGGACATCCGGTCCCCCGCACGACGCGACCCCGGAGCGACGGTCTTATT